>JBEBHM010000360.1:0-8616 GCA_040080875.1 Pirellula sp. | reverse complement strand
GGTCTGGGCGGAGTAGGCGATGTGATCGATGTGCAGGGCGAGGCAATCGCTTCATGGGCTGTTCGCACCGCCGGCTCTCAGCGTTATCTCGATCTACAACTCAAGCCGACGGATAGCGAGAAAAAGGATGGCGGTAAGTCCGCTGACAAGACAGCTACGATTCGCATTCGATCCGAACATGCGGAGCTTCCCACGAAAGTCGAACTTGCGCATTTAATGCCTGGCAAGGCATTGGGGTTCGATTCGCAAATTCAGATTCAGTATATACGTGGCGTGTCTGGAAAGATTGTTTCTGCAGACGGCTTCGCGCCGCTTGTTTCTAGCAAGCAGTTTGATCGCCTGCAAACTGCTACCGGAGGTCGATTGGAGCTGAGGCTTGATCGTAACAGCGCCTTGCCGCCTGCCATTGAGTTGCTTGACACGTCGCTCGTTGGTGAACTTCATACGAGTGGCAAGTCGGTTGGCTTTACACTTCGAGGCACGGCCAATGTTAGCGTCGCTGGCACTCGGCTGCGGGCTTTGTCGGGCAACGTGGCGATTAGTCAGTTGCCAGCCAGCTCAGACTATCGCTTAGAGTTGTTGAACTCCGATTTGGGACCGGTCTATGAACTAGTCTTTCCCAAGACTGGCAGCATTCCGATCACTTTGGACTTTGTAGCATCTTTGAAAACCGATCCAGCCAACTGGCAAGGTTTGGATTTCACCGTCGCCGCGAGCTCCGTCGTGCCCATGAGCGTCCGTGGCTTAGACGCAGGCATTGAGTTCTCTCGTGATCAACAGGCGATCGTCCCGCTTCTCGTTGAAAAAGATTGGCGAGGCTTTTTACCTGCAACGGGACACGTCATCATGCGCTGGCAGAGTGCGCGCAGTACCGGAGAGGGCAAGTCGTTCTTCACGACCAGCGCGACGATCGAAGCCACAATCGGCCCTGGCCTGCTTCGACAAGATCACCGCATCGATTATCAGTTGCTGCAAGGGCAATTGAAATCGTTGACCATTCAGCTGGTTGGCCCTGGCGAGATTTTGAATGTCGAGGGAGCGAACATCGTCGCATGGAGAGTCGTCGGCGATGGCAATCAGCGGCAGCTTGAGATGACACTCAATCAACCGCTAACCACCAACAGTCAGGTAACTGTCCGTAGTCAAACACCGCTGGGAGCGTTTCCCGTTCGGGTCGAAGGACTTAGCATGCAACCTCAAGGAGCCATTCGGCACTCAGGACATTTGCGCGTCTCAAATTCCGGTTCCGTCAGTGTCGAACCGACGGGCCTTCGCGGCTTAACCCAGTTGGCGCCCGAGCAATTCCCTGGCGAAGCACTCAAATCGAGACAACTATTCGTTTATCGCTTCCCCGCCGGAGACTACGGTTTTACGATTGTCGCCGACCGTGTACAACCCGAAGTCAGCGTAACGCAACTGGTGCTTTATCAACTGTCAGAATCCGATCGCGTGATCACGGCCGACATCGAGCTGGATATTCGCGAGGCAGCCATTCGCGAGTGGAATCTGACTCTACCAGAGGACTACTCGATTGTGTCGGTTACTGGTGCCAGCGTGGCGGACTATATGGCATCGTCTGAAGTTTCCGACGGCGGACGTAACCTCAAGATACTCTTTAGCCAAGATGTTCAGGGACGGCAACTTGTCGGGCTGCGACTGGAGAAGAACGAGGTAGCCGCGACGGGCCAATGGAGCTTGCCACACATTCTGTTTCCTGGAGCCAAAGCAGTTCGTGGCGATATCGGTATCGTGGCTGCGCCCGGATTTCGCGCGACGGTGGGCACGATCGATCTGCTGGTCGAGAAGCCGTTGTCCTACTTCCCGCGACCAGTAGCCAATCTTCAACAAGCGTTTCGAATTCGTGAGCCGGGTTGGAAAGCTACCATCCAGATCGAACAGTTAGAACGCAGCATTCAATCCGATGTATTCCACCAGTATTCGCTGAGCCAAGGGACTGTGTACGGTAGTGCACTCATCAACTACTCGGTCACAGGCGCTCCGGTAGCTGAGTGGCAGTTGACCGTTCCAGCTTCACTAGGAAACGTCACCGTGGATGGTCAAGAGATTCGCACTTGGCGGCGCGAGGGGGATACGTTGATTGTCAGTTTGCAACAACCCATCCTTGGAGCGTACACATTGCTCGTCACTTTCGAAGAGAAGCCGAATGTCGCCGATGGTTCTTTTCAAGCTGGACTCGTCACGCCGCTGGGCGTGCAAGGTGATCGCGGCTTTGTCGAGGTCGTCAGTCCTGTGCAAGTCGAAATGGAATCGCTATTGGTCTCGAGTCAATTATTGGTGCTCGATCCGTTGGAGTTGCCAGCCGAATTTCGATTGCTCAGCACAGCACCAGCGCTCGGAACATGGCAATACACCCAGCGTCCGTTCGATCTGAGGCTCAAGGTCAACTGGTTCGACCCAGGTACAACAGCAGCCCAAGTCGTCGAATTCGCGGAGGCCAATAGTCGTGTTTCGCAAGATGGAGAGCAGGTGACGGATCTGCTGTACTACGTCAAGTCGCGCGGGCAACGCACCTTAAAACTCCAATTGCCTGGCGATCCCGTGCGACTGTGGGCAGTGTCGGTCAATGGCCGCCCCGTAACGGCTCGACAAGCGGGCGACGAAACGCTGATCCCGCTCCCTGGCGGTGCTGATCCCAACGTGCCCATCGAAGTCAGCGTGCGACTCGGCAAACCAGCTCAGGACAGACGACACGCCTCACTCAAGTTGCCCACCGTGTTCGCGCCGGTATTGAAGACTCAATGGAACTTACAAGCTGACGAAAACCATGTGCTTATCCCTAGCGGCGGTTCAGTCGAGCCGACTGTGCCCGTGGTTTGGCCCAATGGCTTTGACTGGCTGGCTGGTCGTGGGCTTGTACCTCTAGTCGCGTTAGCAATGCTAGGGACAATATGCGCCCTAGCGAGTTCGATTCCCCTTAGGCTCATATCCTTGTCGTTCGCCATATTTGTTGCTGCTGGAGCTGGCTGGTTTGCATTTCAGCAAATCGAGCCTGCGGCGCCGCTACGACTTAGCCTTCCTGTGCTGGCCTCGGGCGAGAGCGTGGGCTTGGAGGTCGGCAACATCCCCAGTTGGCGAGCCTATCTGTCGTGGCCAGGCATCGCGATGGTACTGGTTGGCTCGGTGTTGCTATTGCCGGCTTGGCCTATTCACACAAAATACAAGACCGACGCGCAAGCGAGGGATAGCCAGGACAAACCCCTTGCTCGCGCTGCGGGCTGGCATTTTGTTGCCTTCCGCTCCGCCAATTGGATAGTGCTTTGGATTGCGTTTGGGTTGATCGCGAGCGGACTCTTGCTGCAAAACAATGGTGCACCTTGGTTCTTTGGTCTGCTGGCTTTCACGATCTTCTTCCAATTCCTGCCGGAAGCCATTCAATGGCACAAAAGTGGCCTTGTCGAAACGCCAAATCGTTCGACAAATCAAGACAACCAACAATCCTCCGGAGCCAATGAAGGCTCGGTAGTTACAACCTCGATTCTCGTTCTTCTAGTCGGCGCGCTGGCCATGTGCTCTTCAGGCCGACTGTTAGCAGTCGATGATACGAAGCCTGCTGTGAATGCAAGTCAAGCAAGTACGGCTGAGCTCGACACAATTCAATCGGCTAGTTCGATGATTCAAAAGTGGTCAGTGTCCAATCGCGATAAGCGGCTTAAGGCTTCAGCCGACATTACTTTCGCTGGACGTCCCGGCGATCGCTTCGTGCTGCTACGCGCTCCGGCCGTCTTAACCCAGTTCAACGGCCCAGGCCTTCGACTCAGCAAACTGGATCTACCGAATCAAGGCGTAACCTACGTCGTGACTATCCCAGCTGCGGATGGCGACAGCTCTGTAAATGAGAAGCAAGCCGAGGACAAGAAGGCCGAGGATAAGCAAACCGAGGAAGCTCAACCGCCGAAGCAATACACCGCCACGTTCGAGTATCAGTTGGAAGCGATCCAATCATCTGCCGGAATCCCAGTCCTGGCAGGCCGTGCGGCGCTGCAGCAAATCGACCTCAGCCATGACGAAGCGAATTGGGAGGTCGTATGCGACTCGGCTGCAAGAATCGAGTCGGCAACAGCAGAGGCACCATCCGGTTCGCCAGCAGCTCGAGTGAAACTACTGCTAGGCCCTGGTCCAGCCAGGATCATCCTGCGACCACAAACACGCGATTTGACTACCGAAGAGACGCAGTTCTTTGTCGAAGGCTCAGGACTCTACACGCCTGGCCCAGGTGTTATTGATGGCAAGCACCGTTTGAAGATTCGCGCTTCGCAAGGTCGAGTGCAACAGCTCAGCATTGTCATTCCCGAAGGATTAACAGTTAGTTCGGTCGATGGTCCGATTAGCTCCTGGCAGTTTGACGCCGACAAGAGTCGATTACGACTGCAGATTGATCCAGCCACGCCTTCGGAGTTTACCGTGACAGTGGAAACGCAGCGTAGCCTCGACGCGCTGCCAACACTTGTGCAGCTTTCGCCGCTCCGAGTCGAGAAAGCCGGTGGTCAAGTTGGGCTGATCGCGTTGGCCTTCGGCACCGAAGCGCAACCTGAGAATGTGCAAGCCGATTCGCTTTCGTTGGTGAACCTTGGCGACTTCGATGCCAGCATGGTGACCAATCCACAAACGACGTTGCATCGAGTCTATCGCTACGGTGCGGAATCGGGCAGCCTGTCCGTTCAAGTCTCGCCTGTCGCCCCCGAGGTGCGCGTCGGCAGCAAGCAAGTGGTTTCGTTTGGTGATGAACGCGTGGTGATGGGCATCAACTTTGTGACGGAGATTACACGTACTGGGCTGTTTCAGTTGAGCTTTCCGTTGCCTGCCGGGATGGAAGTGGAATCGCTGACGGGCGAAGCGTTGCATCATTGGTCAGAGCTCACGGACAACGGCCAACGACAGATTATCATGCACTTGAAAGGCAAGACGATGGGGTCGCAGAAGTTCTCGTTGACGCTCTCTGGAGCTGCACCGACGGAGGCTACGCAGTGGGCTATTCCGCGCTTCGAATTGAATGAGTCGACACGGCAGTTGGGCGAATTGGTGTTGCAACCGATTACTGGCATTCGATTGCGAACCATGACTCGACAAAATGTTTCAGAAGCGGACCCGCGTTCCATGGGAGCTAAGGGGCAGGGCGCGCTTGCCTTCCGTTTGCTTCAACGCGATTGGAGTCTGCAGCTTGGTATCGAGAAGCTCGCACCATGGGTCACCGGTCAAGTGCTACACGATGTAACCCTGCGCGAGGGGCAGACTCGATCCACCTTGCTCGCCGACTTTACGGTTCAAAACGCAGCGATTCGAACACTGTCGGTTAAATTGCCGAAGATGGGAGCCGACGAGATCAAGACGGTTCGAGCGGGCGGTGAAACGGTCAGCGACTTCGTACGCTCTGCGGTGGATGAAAGCGTTTGGGAGTTGCGATTCAAACGCCGAGTCATTGGGCCTGTGCAGTTTCAAATCGAGTATGAACGTCGTGGCGAGCGGGCTGGCGATAGCGAGACGCTCAGCCAAGTCGATTTCCCTGAGGCGCGGCAAGTGGGATACTACTTTGCAGTGCGAGCCGGCGGTCGCTTGGAGATTGAACCTGGTACGTTGACTCAAGGTTGGCAGCGTAGCGACTGGAGCACGGTTCCGCAGCCGCTTCGCGAGGCAGGCAACCGCAACGCACCCGCTCTGGCGCTTCGAGCCATGTCTCCCACGACCCCGCTAAGTCTGCGAGTCATTCGCCATTCGTTGGCCGATGCTCTGAAGCTGCGTGTCGCATCGGGAACGCTGACTACCGTTCTCTCGCCTACCGGTGACCAGCTTACCGCAGTCGATGTGAATATGGAGGTGATCCAACGAAGCAGTTTGAGTGTCCAGCTGCCGGCGGGTGGTGAGCTGTTCAGTATCTTCGTCAACGGCGAAAGTGTGCATTCGATTCGACAGAAGGGGAACAACAACACTTGGCAATTTTACATCCTACCTGGAATCGATGATCGAACGGCTCAAGTCCGATTCGTCTACTCGCTCACGGGTGATAGTCTACGCAAGCTCACCTTGGTTAGTCCACAGCTCAACGTCCCGTTGGAAAACATCCAGTGGAACGTCATTGTGCCCAGTGGATTTCATCTGATTGCTAGCGACGGCAATCTGGAGCTCGTTGGACAGGATAGTCGAGCCAGCTATGATCGGCAATCGTATCTGTCGAGCCTCCAAGGCAAACGCCAAGACCAGGCGCAGCAAGCATCCAAATTGCTGGAGCAAGCCAATCAATTGCTTCAGACCGGCGAGCAATCCAAAGCTCAGTGGGCATTCAACAACGTAGCCAACCGTTACGCGCTCGACGCCGCTTCGAACGAAGACGCGAGAGTCCAGTTGGAGAACCTGCAGACACAGCAAGCGATCGTCGGACTGAACACTCGCCGTCAACGACTGTTCTTGGATAGCAATCGTGGCGGCGCTACAGTCGCAGACAACGAGCAACTGCGGCAAGCGGCAGCTATCAATCCTATATTGCAGCAGGAACAACTGAACTATCGGCCACAAGAATTGAGTCAATTGTTAGCTGGTAATAGCAAAGAGGACAACGCGATCCTTCAGCAGATCGCCGGTCGTTTAGTCCAGCATCAACGCTCGACCGAACCGGCACCACAAGCCATCATCATCAGCTTGCCTGAGGAAGGGAACATCTATACATTTCGACGCAGTGTGCAAGTCGCAGAGAACGCACCGCTCGAACTAGAGCTGAAGTTCAACTCGCAATACAAACTCCAAGTTTGGCAGTGGGCGATGTTAGCCTGTCTAGTGGTCTTACTCTGCGCCGGCCTAGCATCGACAGGTCGCTCGAGATAGCACGCTCGCTCATCCGGCGAGAATGAAAGAGGCGGACTCAAATCAAAGTACTTGTTAAGCAGGATGGCATCTGGCATGCGTCGGCAATCCCGCACCAGTTTTCGCAACGCGATCTCCATCACAAGTGACCGCGATGTTGTGGTTTAGCCGCAGGAGGTTCGTAAGGTCGTCTTCTTAGGATTCAGGGTCTGTAAACTAACTCTTAGCAAGGACAGATCCGCCGTAGTAGGCACTCTGATAATCGCGACGTCAATTAGAGGGCCGTCTGAATAGATGTCGATGAATCGTTTGAGGTAGATACGATCGGAGGGAAGGGGCAATGTGGGAAAGCCATGCTGTCGGTGACTACGACACGGTGCGTTGAGTCCAGTGGAACCAGAACGGATGCTCACCCATTGCGACGTCGGCGCATTGCGGCCATTACCTCGTCCCATGGCGTCAAATTGACCTCGCCACTGTCAATTGCCTGAACGCGGCGTTCGATTTCGGCGGCCCATGCTTGGTCCGCTAAAGGGTCAGGGGTTGGGTCAAGGCTTCGAAGCAGTGATCCAGCCAGATTCGCTCGTTCAATCTCTGATAATGTCAATGCTACCGTCAGTAGTTCTTGGGTTTGAGTACTCATGTGTTAAGTATAGCTTTTGTAGCGGACCAAAGCCAACACTACCGACAACCTCGGTTTTGCCAACACCGCCCCGAACGAAGCTCCTCGAATCCCACCGCCTGCACCAAATGCATTTGAGCGCACCGGTTTGACACCGGAACGCTGAGCTGTGACCCTAAAAAGACCTCCGGAAGGGCTTGACCGGCCTGACCGAAATGTGACTGATTTCAACAGGATACTTCGCCGCATTCAAATCCCCGAAGTTGAATGCTGTTCCATGCAAGATATTGGCCGCCAAAGGCTCGCGTTTTCACATCATCGCACTGACTGGGTGAGTCCACTTTCAGCGTTTTGGTGTAGGATACATGGTCGTATGGGGTGACCAAAACAGTTTTGTTTGGAGTGGAAATGCAAGTCATACACCTACCGCGATGCCTACCGCTTGCTTTGATCGTGGCCTTGACACTTTGTCGTGGCGCCATTGGAGATGATGGCGAGGTCACTCCGGCGTTGTTGGCGCCGAACGGAATTGTACGACTGCTCGACGGTACTTTGTTGATTTCGGATTTTGAATCTCATCGCATATTGCAACTTGATCCATCAGGTCACTTGAAATATTGGGGTGGTACCGGCCACGCGAAATACTCGGGTGATGGGCAACACGTGTCTGCGGCATCGTTCAATGCTCCCAACGATCTTAAGCTGGATGTTGCCAACAACTCAGTTTTGATTGCCGATTCCAATAGCCATCGGATTCGTAAGGTGGATCTGCAAACGCTTACGATCACTACCATTGCCGGCAATGGGAAGTCCGAATTGAGCGGCGACAATGGGCCTGCAATTCAGGGAACGCTCAACAACCCGCAAGGTATTGCAGTGGATCATTTAGGCAACGTCCTAATTGCGGACACTTACAATCACGTCATTCGGCGAGTCGGAATCGACGGCATGGTTACTACGGTAGCTGGTTCGACAGCCGGGCTATCGGGCGATGGTGGACCTGCAACTTCGGCTCAATTAAGTCTACCGACAGCGGTTGCCTATGACACCGACCACCAAGGATTCTTTATCAGTGATTTCGGTAATAGCCGGATTCGACGCGTCTCGCCCAATGGAACGATAGAAACCGTTTGCGGAGTCGGGAAAGGATCCGATGCGGCAGGCGCGGGGTTTTCAGGGGA
>JBEBHM010001100.1:0-2253 GCA_040080875.1 Pirellula sp. | reverse complement strand
GAGCTGGAGGATGGCTCCCGCTCAGGCCATCAGATATGATGTGCGGATAACAATAAGCGGTGGATCGACCGCTTCTTGATGGAAACTTTACTTGCCACCGCTCGGTCATCGGTGGCGTTGAACTAAAAAGAGATGGGACGTGGGCAATGCTTCCATTAACAGATGACGCATTCATGATGGTAATCGATTTTGACGAGCTGTATCTGTGGCCAAACTATAAGCAACGAAAAACAAAAGGTCGAGTAGCCTCCTGAAATCTCGCAGCACCAAGCGATGCACCCAAGTCGCCGATCGACCGTATTATTGAATCATAGATTTTTGGCGGCGACATGGGTGATCGCCACCGTTCTGCCACGGAAGATTCGATGTGAACCAACAGCAGCGAGTCCTATTCATCATCACGCTGGTCGTGATTTGTTCGTGGCTGTTGCAGCGTCGATACATTGCGTTTCAAACAGACTTCAGCCGAAACACCGACCATATGGAACTGGGATACAAACCTCCGTTTTACGAAGAATGGCAACGCAAACACGATGTCTATCCATTTGATTGCTGGACAGACGACGGTTATGATCCTTCTCGCTCCGATATACCGCGAGACATTCAGCTTTTGGCTGGAATGGACTACGGCAAATCCGACATCGACAACGGAGGGTTTCATCAATTCTTTCACAATGGGACAGGCGTTTTTGCGCCGGAGATGGTTGAATGGTGCGACCGATCTGGACTTCACGACGCTGCAGATGTGATTCGTCTCGCAATGAAGACACTCTCCGATGATGCCTATCCACGCTCTCAAGAAGGCCGCCAACGCCTGCTTGCCAAATTCCCGGTTCAGGGAGACCGAGAACGATGGGATCCGTTCTACAAACTGGACGAGAAATTCTACGAATTGCTATCCAACAACGGCTCAAGGTATGATGATGCTGCTAACAAGTGGCTACGCGAAACTTGTGGAATCACCACGCTTGATGATCAACCATAGGCAGAACAATCCATTGCAGCTAAGTGGCGGATCGTCCGCCCGGACTTTTAGAAACGTTACTTGCCGCCACTAGCTGAATGGTGGCGTTATGAGACTACCTCCAATGAACACAACAGATCCTTCAATCACGCGCCGACGGGCACTGTCATTGGTCGCGGTCTCCGTAACAGCCATTCAACTCGGATGTACTCGCGAGCAAGCCGTTGCGCCGCAGGTTGGTGCCGCACCGGCTGATGATGCCCCAATCAAGAACAAGACTGACACAAGACACGGAGAATCCATGAACGTGCATTACCTTGAAATTGTGACGACTGATGTAGATGCAGCTTGCAAGCTCTACTCGCAGATCCATGGCGTAACATTTGGCGATGCCGTTCAAAACTTGGGCGGCGCTCGTACCGCAAACGTTACAAACGGCGGAATGATTGGCGTTCGCGCTCCTATGCACGATGGCGAGAAACCAGTCACTAGGGCGTACGCTCTCGTCGAGGACATCGAGGCAACTGTGGCGGCTGCCTCCAAGGCGGGTGCCGTGATCGCTGTTCCGCCAATGAAGATCGAAGGTCATGGGCAGTGCGCCATCTACTTCCTTGGTGGGATCGAAGCAGGACTTTGGCAACTCTGAGCCCAATCAAGATGTCACATAACAAAGCGGTCAACCGGAGCCGCCGATCACGCGGGTTTTGAAATCATAGGTTCTTGGCGGCGGCTCGGTTACCGCCGTCGTTCTCTTGGCAGAGTGCGCGAAGCGACTCCTTTTCCAACTGCTACTTTCGAAACCGATCTAGAGTGCGATCGAGATAAAGAACATCGCATGCCGCATTCTTGGTTGTCTGAAACCGTTGATTCACTTCCCTTTCTTCGATCGTTCGAACATTCTTAGGGACGCAATTGGATTTGGCATGCAAGCCTGCTTAGTCGATGGTCGCATTGATTTGCCCCAAAGATTCCGATGATGGAATCGTGGCTTGGTTGGCTGGTCGGTCCGGGATGGTTTCGATTCCTCAACCATCCCTACATTCTTGACTCGCGCCGATGACTCTTGGCCAGTGAAGTGTTATCATGAACGAATGTCGGATAGGTTGTCTGACAGAACTTGATCGGTAATCGCGACTGATCGTTTGACAGCGTGGCACCTTCGGGTCAGATACATACAATCAGAGAACAAGGGGAATTGGGATAGGGGCCCGGATTGCTCCGGGGCCCCTCCCACACCACCCGGCATGCGGGTCCGCACCGGGCGGTTCAATTTCTAGGAGCGAGTCTTT
>JBEBHM010001099.1:0-2253 GCA_040080875.1 Pirellula sp. | reverse complement strand
GGACTGCAACTGCGGGACTGCGACTGCGGGACTGCGACTGCGGGACTGCGACTGCGGACTGCGACTGCGGGACTGCGACTGCGGGACTGCGACTGCGGGACTGCGACTGCGGGACTGCACCGTCGCGGAGCGACGCTGCTACACTATGAATCTTTTGGCGTTACTCGAACTTGGGCGCGGACGTTCTTTTCCGTGATAATTCGATTCACGGCATTGAGCATGGCCAACAGGGTCGCCTCGACCGTATCGGTAGATGTTCCCATACCTCGGTACAATTGCCCCTCGTGCTCTACCTCGAGAGTCACTTCGCCCAGCGCGTCGCGACCGATGGTTGCACTTCGAACGCGATAGTCCTTGCAGACCACTTTGATTCCAGTGATTTTTTCGACAGCCCAAAAGGCGGCGTCGATGGGACCATCTCCTTGTTCGACGCGTTCGGTATATTGATCCTCGCCGTGCTTCATCGTGAGTTGAACCGCAGGTTTTGAACCTGTTCCGCTCGTGACGGTGAAGTTGGTTAGGGACCAAACACGTTGCGATGGGTCGCTGATCTGCTGCTGAATGAGCGCCACAATATCGCCATCGTAAATTTCCTTTTTCTTGTCCGCCAATGATTTGAACTCATCGAAAACGGATTGGAGCTGCTCGCCGGTCAACTGATATCCAAGTTCGCGTGCGCGATCGGCCAACGCAGCTCGACCGCTGTGCTTGCCAAGCACCAAATCGGTCTTGGCAAATCCGACGTCCTCGGGACGCATGATTTCGTAGGTGCTGCGTTCTTTCAACATCCCGTCCTGGTGAATCCCGGACTCATGTGCGAACGCATTGCGTCCAACGATCGCTTTGTTGCGTTGAACATCCAGCCCCGTGATCTTGCTCAACAAACGACTGGTAGGAACGAGTCTCTCGGTCACGATATTCGTTTTTGTATGGAACAAATCTTGACGCGTACGCATGGCCATCACAACTTCTTCCAAAGAGCAGTTGCCAGCACGCTCGCCAATTCCATTGATCGTGCACTCGATTTGTCCCGCACCTGCCTGGACGGCGGCCAGCGAATTGGCCACGGCTAAGCCGAGATCGTCATGGCAATGGCAACTCAGTACGGCCTTGTCGATGTTGGGTACCCGATTCAACAAGGCTGCGATGCGATCGTACATTTCGTTGGGGGTGGTGTAGCCGACCGTGTCCGGGATATTGATGGTGGTCGCCCCCGCTCGGATGGCTGCCTCGACCACTCTGCACAAGAAATCGATTTCGGTTCTAGCGGCATCTTCGGCAGAGAACTCCACGTCGTCACAGTGCGAGATCGCCCGTTCGACTCCTTTGACGGCTCGACCGATGATCTCCTCCTGCGTCATGCGCAATTTGAACTCGCGATGGATCGCGCTAGTGGCCAAGAAGACGTGGATTCTGGCCTGATGCGCTTTTTGGAGAGCTTCCCAAGCTCGATCGATGTCGCCGTCGTTGCACCGAGCAAGGCCACAAATCACAGGTCCTCGTATCGTCGTGGAGATTTCGCGAACCGATTCAAAGTCGCCGGGTGAAGCAATCGGGAAACCAGCTTCGATTATGTCAACTCCCAGATCCGCCAACGCCTGAGCTACCTTCAGCTTCTCTACCAAGTTCATGCTCCCGCCAGGCGATTGCTCACCGTCGCGAAGCGTCGTGTCGAAAATCTTGATGGACCGGACATCGGATTTCAAATTCGACGCTTGTTGCTCTCCTTGAGCTACTTGCGCGGGTTGAGCTACATCTGGATTGTTCATTTTGGATTTTGGAAAGAAACGTGAATGTGTATTTCTAATTGCATAACGACAAATCCTATTCCGATTGGTTCGCATTTGCTCGGAGTTTAAGCAATCTAGCCTCCAAAAGAACTTCGGTGCCTAATCGCCTCGAAGGTCGAAATTTACTGCAATACGCAACATCTTATCGAATTGGTGGCTGTTGTCAGGAGCACTTTTCGAGCACTTATTGGGATACCAAGCCGATTGGCACAAACCTTGCATCTACTCAGTCTGCATGGAATCGTGCCTGAATCTTGTGCACATCCCTGATCTACCTAACGTCGAGAGCGTCGGGGAGGTCGTGGATGACCACGCCTCCTCGCTCTCGATTGTTTGTTCGCATTTTGCGTCGGTTCGCCGACCGCAGAGTACCCCATCGGCCAGCGTGCAATGTCCGCCTCATTGCAACTGGCCGGGGTATTTTTTGGGTTGAGCGTTGGTGGTCTGGTTCCAGGCACCGCGT
>JBEBHM010000359.1:0-8635 GCA_040080875.1 Pirellula sp. | reverse complement strand
ATCATCATCCCTGCCAGCGATTGTTTGACGATCCTCAAGCGGGCGGTTGAACGCTAACGGTTTTTGTTTTTAATCGCCTCTATAAGAATGATTTACCATGAACGAGCATGTCCTAGCCATCGTCGAACTCTTACAACAAGATCAACGCTACCACTTGGAAGGCTATCAATTCGTTCGCGAGTCGTTGGCCTACGCTCAAAAGATCATGAAGATGCCGGCCACCAACGATGCCGGCACCGAGGAAAAACAAGATCATCACTTGACCGGTCAGCAGCTTTGCCAAGCGATTCGGGAATACGCCTTGGAGCAATATGGCTACATGGCCAAAACAGTACTAAACAATTGGGGAATCCATACCACGGGCGACTTTGGCGAAATCGTTTACAACTTGATCCGCGTCAAAGAAATGCGCAAAAGCAAATCAGATCGACGCGAGGATTTCGACGACCAATACGCCTTCGAGGATGCCTTTGAACCAACGTTTGAATTGTCCACGGATGCTAGCTAGCATGCGTCAAAAGTGGTTTTTGGTCATGAGCGTGATTCTTGCGATGTGGGCCAGTTATTTGATCTGGGTCTGTTTCCAGATTGCCTCGAGCTAAACACACACACAATGGAATAGGACAATTCACTTGTAACCAAAAGTAGCAGGCACGTCGGTCCCTTGAATCGTTGCCCCGACTCGCTACAATTCTGCTTATTGATACAAGATCTCAATAAGACACGGCGGGCAAAATGATTCAGGGAAACAAGCGGGCGTTTACGTTGGTTGAGTTACTGGTGGTAATCGCAATCATCGGAATTCTAGTGGGGTTGCTTTTGCCTGCCGTTCAAGCGGCGCGCGAAGCGGCGCGACGTATGAGTTGCTCCAACAATCTTCGCCAAATCGGGTTAGCAACGCACAACTATGTATCGGCCTTTGGGAGATTGCCTCCAGGCGGCGTTGTTTTGTCCTCTGGAATCAGCGATTCGTGGTCGGTTCAGGCACGTATTCTCGGGTTCATGGAGCAATCCAACCTTCAAAACTTGATCGATTGGGGACGTCCATACGACCAACAATCGGATGTTGCGAAAACACGCGTTTCGGTTTTCATTTGTCCGAGCGAAATCAACGACCGACAACGTAGCGACCCCAAACCTTGGAATCCAAACTTTTCGCACTATCCGCTTAACTACGGTGTGAACGTCGGGGAATGGTTTGTTTTTGATCCTCGCACCGGCAGCGGAGGAACGGGATTGGTTTTTCCGAATAGCCGGACCAATTTATCAAGTATCACCGATGGGACGAGCAACACCCTTGCGTTTGCGGAGGTCAAGGCCTGGACTCCGTACTTGCGTGATTCGGGGACTCCAGCTCAACCAAACCATGTGGCACCGTCCTCGGTTGCCCAATTGCTTGCGTTCGGGGGAGAATTCAATCTCGAATCCGGCCATACCGAGTGGGTCGATTTTAGAGTGCATCAGACCGGCTTTACTACGCTTTTCGCACCCAACACCAATGTTCGACACTTCGTCTCAGGAAAGAACTTCGACGTGGATTTCAATTCGCGTCGAGAAGGAAAAACGTTCAATATGCCCACGTATGCGTCGGTGACTGCCCGAGGCTTTCATCCAGGCGGCACCCAAGTCGGCTTCGCCGATGGCTCGGTCCATTTAGTTAAAGATTCGATCGACCTTGCGGTCTGGCGAGGTTTGGGAACCCGATCAGGCGGTGAAATCATCGCCGGAGAATTTGGGAATTAGATCGACGCTCTAATCGTACTCGACGAAAGGCATCAGAGCATTGGTTGCTTTGCCAAAGCGCACCAACTTGGCATACAATGCGATTGTTCGATTTGTAAAGAGTCAAGCCGGGTCGGGTTGCGACTTGAACGAGTCCTTGCGAGGGCAGAAGGCAATTTATGTTTCCAATTCGTGCCGCATTTTTTTTCTATTTTATTTTGCTTAGTCCCGCATGGGCTAAGGATTATTTGCTGACGATTGCAGGGGGATATGCTCCGCAAGGTAACCAAGCGTCCTTAGAAGCCAACGTGCTCTTTTATCAATCGTTGGTTCTGAAAACTCATTCCGATTCGCCTGAACACAAGATCTATTTTGCCGATGGATTCGACACTCGAAATGATCTGCAAATCGTTGCCCCACGTCCGGCTCCGAAATCGGCTGCGTATGAATTGTTACAAAGTGTCTTTGACTTAGATCGCCCACGGTTGGAATATCGAAACCATCGGGTCGGTGGCATCAGCGGTCCGATTTCTCCGACTGAGATTCGCGACGGGTTCGATGTTATCAAGCAGAATATAACCGATGGGGATCGATTGGTTATTTATGTGACCTCGCACGGGAGCGAGGCGAAAGGCAAAGACAAAATGGACACGACCATTGCGTGTTGGGGCCGCAAGGAACTCTCCATGAAGTCGTTTGCTGGATGGCTGGACGAGTTACCGGAATCGGTCTCCGTGGTTCTCGTCATGGCGCAGTGCTATTGCGGCGGATACGTGAATACCATGTTTTGTGAAGGCAACCCCGAACTTGGATTGTCCAAAGGCAATCGAGTCGGTTTCTTTGCGCAGAGGCATGATTTGCCCGCTGCAGGCTGTCGTCCTGACATCGAAAACGACGAGGAGTATAGCAGCTTTTTTTGGGGTGCCTGTGCTGGCGAGCTTCGATCGGGCAAGGAGATTGAAACGGCCGATTTCAATCGCGATGGCAAGGTGTCGTTTTCCGAAGCCCATGCGTTTGCCGTTATCGCGAGCCCCACCGTCGATATCCCGCTCAAAACCAGCGACGAGTTCTTGCGTCGCTATAGTCAAATCAACCAATTCCTGACGTTACCTCTTGGAACCGATCCCGACGGTCGGTTGCCGGACCAGATCGACGGGTTAGCCTATCTAGCCGGATCTCTCGCTGAAATCGCAGCATCTGCGTCGCCAGATCATCGACGCTGTGTATTGGGCCTTGCCCAACAGCTTGAGCTCTCGACCGACTCTCAACTTTCGGTGCTCTTCACCATGCAAAAAGAATTGGACCAGGAAATACGACAAGCTCGACCACCGCGAGGCCGAGGTGGTTTACGTGGTTCAAGAAATTCGCGACGACGAGATTTTCGCGATGAGCTACTTGCTAAGTGGCCTGAACTCAAAAATCCAGCGGATTGGAAGGAGATCCCATGGCTGCATGCAAACGCCTGCGATACGTTTCTTAAAGAAGTTCGCGAGTTGAGCAACTACGAACCGTTCCAACAAAGTCTGGTTGAGCGAACCCAAAGCCGCGAGCGCGCGACCACCGCTGAATTGAAACAAGTTCGCATTCGCCGATTGCTCTACACGATTGAATCGATCGTATTGGCAAAGAATCTCCCTAAAATCGCATCCCCTGAGATGAAAGCACGTTACCAATCGATTCGGGCCCTCGAGGAGTCATCGTTCAAATAGAGGAATGGTTATTTATTCCGGAGTCTTCGACGCTCGCGACCGCGAATCCGATTTTAGTAGTGGGCGAGGAACATTCGAGGGTGTTGGCGATCCCATCGAAGGCGAGTGTGTTGGCCCAATCGACATATCCCTTGCAGCCAATTCGCGACCGATCGGTTCAAATCGAGTTCGACCCTCGTAGCGTTCGAGAGCAGGGAGAACCTCACTTGCCAACTCTTCGATCGCCGCAAAGATTTTTGTGATTCGCCCTTCGAAGTAGTGAGACGCGACTGCTGCTGGGATGGCAACGATCAATCCAGCCAGGGTCGTGACAAGCGCCTCGTAGATTCCAACCGCCAAGAAATCAGCTCGGTTCTGTCCCGCCGTCAATTGGGTCGTATCGTGAAATGCACGGATAAGCCCCCAAACGGTACCCAACAATCCAAGCAAAGGAGCGATTGCGGCAGCCAAATTCAGCCAACGGACATTGTTATGAGCCCGATCCGCTTCTCTCTGCATCGCTTCTTGAACGGCAGATTGAATCTCTGGATTTGGGCGACCTGTTTTGATCACCATGGAGCGCACGACGTTGGACGCTGGAGATGGATACTCACCGCACAAACGATAAAGTGCACGTGGATCAGCATCACCCTGTCGCAAGAGTTGTTGCAGGCCCTTTCTAAACCCAGAAGGTAGCATGCGTCCAAATCGAAGTCCTATCCAGCGGTCAAACAAAAAGGTAAGAACCATCAAGCTGACTACTCCGATCGGGATCATAAAAACCCCGCCCTTGATCAGCAACGAAAAGAAGTCCATGCCGGCGTTTGGCAAACTCGATGCCATCGTCGCAGCCTCGCGATTCGATGCGGCGTCTCGTTCCATCGCATTGAGCGTGACGTCCGATACTTGCCCAAAGGCTCTCGTCTCTGTCCCAGCCGCAAGCAAAAACAAAACAAGTAGAAGCCACAGTGGCCACTTGCATTTTTCCAGATGATCCATTGGGAGTTTATTCGGCATTCATGATCCTCGAATTCAAACCATCAACTTGATCGGGCCTCGCTCAACACATGGAGCCGCCTGCTCAGCGTGGAAAAACCCCGCTGGCTGGGGGACAAAACCCTGCTGTCGCCCAGAGCATTGTAACAATAGCTCACCTGGACATCACCTGGAATAAATCTCCATTGGGTGGGTTCGATGTCGAACCGACCCGCTTGATCTGTGCGTGAGCTTGCATTTCCGCCAGAACCCGTTTCACTTCGGACTCGGATGCCGATCTTGCTTGCTCATGGCGTTCGCGGATTCCGTCCCAGCTCACGTAAATATGCGTCAATCCCCGTGAATGCATCAGGTCCATTCGCTGCGATTGGCTGGATGCAATCATTTCGTCCAAAAACCCATACTCGAACGGGCTATTGGACTCGCAATGAAATCGTTCGTCGAAATCGTCACTTTCACCCAATAGAAATACCCTCGACGATTGATTTGGGCCGAATTCCTGGCCGATCATGTTCATTGGATCCAGTCGCCCCAACATACGCACATCCCTCATGCTCACGAATATACGATTGTCGCTGGTTGGCCAAATGGGTATGACGATCAACGACCAAACCATGACAATACCGACATGAGTCGCTAGTCCGAGAGATTTATTTCCGTTCATGAACCAATGAATAACTGCCGCCGCAGGCCATGCCAAGAAAAACGACACACCAATCCAATCTCGATCCAACCTCGGAGAAAACATCCACCACACGGAAATCCAGTAGGCCGACCATCCGATTGCACCCCACGACGGTTTGAAATGAGCGGAACTGAAACCGACACACGCACCTAGGATTGCCAAGGGAATCAACAACAACCCATGAGCCGTTGATGCCCACAATACTCGTTTCAAGCCGTCCACGAGATTGTCGATACGGAAAGCGGATTGGCCGTTCTCCAATTCGGTTGCGTCATCCAAATGCATCGACTCGGCAACCGTTTCTGAGCGCACTCGATAGGCCTGCCGCAATCGACTCATCGGTTCTGAAGTTGTTCGCAATCCTATCTGTTGCATTATGGCGTCCGACCAGGGGGCGATCGGATCGCAGACTGCCCATGCATTGCGCATGTAGCACGAACCTCCCATGAACAAAACGATTATCAGCATGATGCGACCAGCGACTGCACGGCTTTGAAAATTCTCGGACGAAGGTGTTTCTTGGATCGTGCCCTGTCGCCTGCCCAACCAAAGTCGGTAAATAGTAAACATCATAACTGGAAGCCCAACGAGTACCGCCGACCCGTACCCCCAATTCAACGCACCGGCCAATAAGCAACACCAAGCCATCCAAGTGTACTTGCCTACGGAAATAGATTGCCAGTAGCACAACATCACAGCCCCCCAAACACCTACCATCGATTCCGTTCGTCCGAGCCGTGTCAGTTCCGCAATACCAGGAGTCGCGAGCAAACAAAATGCGGCAACCAGTCCAGGCAGCAAACCGTATTGCTCTCGCAAATGCAAACCGATGATTGCGACGCCTAGAACGCAGAGTACCGCATGCACCAGCTTGCCCGCGACCACCGCCACATACATTCGATCCATTTGGACCTTTCTCGCAGACTCCCAGTTGCTTGAATCTTCATCAGCCCCCTGGACTCGAGTTGCCACCAACATTGCGAGCCCCAACGCAGGCATCGACGCCATCGAGGGTCCATTGGTCAAAACATTGTCATGGCGATACGTCAACCGCCCCGAGTCGATGGCATGCTTGACTAACCACCAGTCCGTTGTACGAACTTGTCGATCGACTGTCGGAACTGTGGCGCCATAGACCTGCATCGAAGCCAGCCAAACGCATGCCACCACCAATAGCCCAATCAAGCGTCGACGCACCGTGCACTGCAACGAAGTGTCATGTTGAACGGTCGCATCGGTCGATCGTGATAACCCAGCCGATCTGCCCGCACACGCCAACATCAACGCCACGATGGAGGTCAACATGACAAGTGCGACGTACGAGCGGCAGCCGATCGAAATAGCGCAAACAAAAATGGCACTGGAGAATATCGAGTGACCGATCAAGATGGCCATCAAGTTTCGCTTCGCTTTGGACCGTGGGACATCCGCATCACAGCGTATCGCAAGCCACCCGACCAGCCAGCAAACCGCAAGCCAGCACGCGGCGGCAGCAAAGACTGGCAATCGATCTGTAATTGCTATCGAAGGGAGTCCGCCTGTCCAACGCCACACAAGGGCCGAGGGGACCGAAGCGTGGATAGCCCAGTACTCCCATCGCGGAACAGCAACGACCTCGCCGGTTGTGTCCGAAAGTGGCATACAAGGCATACAAAGCATCCAAAGCACGTACAAAAACACGAACGACCAAGCGAAAAACCGAACGTCGTTCGCTCCGGATTTTCGGCACCACTTGGTTCGAATTCGCGGTCTTTTCATTTCGTTGGAGTCGTGCAAATTGACATTCGGGGGAATTGAGAGGGGTGAGTACAAGTTAGGGAAACATAAAGAGGACACAAATTCCTTAGATTCGGACTGCTCGGCAGGACCAAATCATGACAAATCAAAGGGCAGATTGCCAGAGATGGATACCGTGTGTTATGGTTGTGTCATGAACAAACAACCCCTATCCGGCATTTTCACCCCAAACATCACTCCCATCAATTCGCGAGGCCAGCTCGACGAAGCCACTTTGCGAGCGTACGTCGATTGGCTGATCGAACATGGCGTGCATGGCCTCTATCCTAATGGTAGTACAGGCGAATTTGTGCGGTTCACTCCCGATGAGCGTAGGCGGGTCATCGAAATCGTCGTTGATCAAACTCGGGGGCGTGTCCCAATTCTTGCTGGAGCCGCAGAAGCCAATACCGAAGAGACGATTCGAGCGTGCGATACCTACGGAGCGCTAGGAGTGCGAGCGGTGGCCATCGTTGCTCCGTTCTATTATCGACTTGCTCCCGACGGAGTGTTTGCGTATTTCAAAGAGATCGCAGACCGAGTTTCGGTCGATGTGACACTTTACAACATCCCCTTGTTTGCATCTCCGATCGATGTGGCCACCGTCAAGCGGCTTGCAGCCGAATGCCCGCGCGTTGTCGGCATCAAAGATAGTTCAGGCGACATTCCCCATATGATGCGAATGATAGCCGAAGTGCGACCGATGCGCAAAGATTTCTTCTTCATGACCGGTTGGGATGCAGCCTTGGTTCCTATGTTGATGATCGGATGCGATGGTGGAACGAACGCGACGAGCGGAGTTGTTCCGGAGCTGACTCGCGCGATCTACGAAGCGGCCAAAGCAGGACAATGGGAACGTGCAATGCAACTCCAGTACCGCTTGCTGCCCCTCTTTGATGCAATGCTGTCAACCGCCGAATTCCCTGAAGGGTTTCGTCGGGGTGCCAAGATTCGAGGATGGGACCTCGGACAGTCTCGACAGCCGCTCACCCCGCAACAGACCAACGCAGCCGACCTCGCTCAACGTAAACTTCAAGAACTCCTATCGGGGTTTGACTTCATGCAAAGCAATCGATCGGTTGCGATCGGTTCCCCCAACTCGAACGGACTCGTCGACGACGGCGTTATCGACCGGATCGTCAGCGAAGTCCTACAGCAGCTTCAATCGCGCTAGAAACTTCACGCAATCGAGCAGTCAACATGCAGGATGGAATCCCAGAAGCCGCCACTAGCGAAACCCCTGCATCCATCCAAATTCCCACTGCGGAATTGGCCCGTTCCGCATTGCCCCGTTCCGCATTGATCGAGCAACGCAATCGAGGGCTGGCCGCGTTGTTGATCGTGCTGGTGATTTGGACTGCCGGTGTCAGTTGGATGCGAGCGGGCAAGCTAGAGGACAAGGAATCATTGCCAACTGAATTCGTTGTCGAATTGAATTCTGCCACGGAAGCAGAACTCAACCTACTGCCCGGCGTCGGAACCAAACTCGCCAAAGAAATACTTCACCACCGTCAACAGATCGGAGGCTTTGACTCCGTGGACGAACTCAAAAACATCAAGGGCATCAAGGAAGGGCGAATCGCCGCTCTCAAAAAACACTTGACTATCTCTCGCTAGTGCCATAAGCGACCAAAGACCTGGTTTTCGCGTAGTGGATCTTGTTTGTTAAAGATCCTGCAGCATTGGTAGTGGATCTTGTTAAAGATCCTGCAGCATTGGTAGTGGATCTTGTTAAAGATCCTGCAGCATTGGTAGTGGATCTTGTTAA
>JBEBHM010000358.1:0-8648 GCA_040080875.1 Pirellula sp. | reverse complement strand
CCGCGTCCACACAATGTCCGAAAACGATTGGGACAATCGTTCTACTCTAGTGTCCACCTTTCGGCGGGGCGGCCGCCGGTGTTGCCGCTGCTGCTGCTTTGTCTTTGGCCTCAAGCGCTTTCGCTTTCGCATCCAACGTCTTCACAGAAACCATGCGTTCCGCTTTGGCTGAAGGTTCCTCGAACAGATCGCTCAGCACGAAAACCTCGACTCGTGAATCTTGGGTGTGATCGATTTCTTCCGCATTGTATTTCGGGTCCGCGAATCCAGCCTGGCTAAGTCGGATTCGTCGAGAATCGATGTTGTTTTCCATTAAGTATTGAGCGACCGCCAACGCCCGTCGCGATGAAATTTGCCAAGCATCCAAACTGGATTGCAGTGTATTCCCTCCTGTGCTGGCCGAATGTCCACGAAGCTCGAGGATATGCTGCTTGCCCTGAAGTTGTGGGAGCAAATCCTGCAGAACATCGCGACCTTCGTCGGTAAGTTCCACCGAGTTTACTGCGAAATTGACGACAGTGCCAACGTTGGACTTGTCTCCTTCGTCGGTCATCTTTCTGACTTTGGCATCGCCATCAGACTTCTTCTGTCCGCGAGCTTTTTGTACGCGTCGATTGCCGTTGCCACTATTGTTGGATGGGATTAGCGATTGCGCATCGTTCCCAGTTAGCCGCTTGCCACCTGGATTCTTGAAGTGGTCAGCGACCGCTTTGCGCACTTCAGGTTTCTGCGACGTTAGCCACATCACCATAAAGAACGCCATCATCGCAGTCACAAAGTCTGCGTATGCTACTTTCCATGAACCGCCTGAGCCAGACATGGATTACGCTCCACCCGAGTCAACGGCTTTGAATAGCTTTTCTAGATCGTCTGACGAGGGCCGCACATCGTGGCTTACTCCTCGACGGCCGGTCTCAATTGCCATCTTTGGCTGCATCCCGTTAAAGAATCCTTGCAAGATACATGCGACCGTTCGAAAGTAGGAACCTTCGCAATGGCCGATAAAGTTCATTTTTGCCGCCAAGGGAGCGACAAAACCATACGAGGCCAAGATCCCGAGAAACGTCCCCACAAGTGCTGCACCCACGTGGTGTCCAATTTCGGATACTTCGCCGTCGATGTGTCCCATCGTTACCACGATTCCGAGAACGGCCGCGACGATTCCGAACCCAGGCAATCCATCCGCAACGCTCGTCAAAGCGTGCACGGGGTGATGATGATCTTCCTCCATGACTTTGATTTCGATGTCCATCAAATTGCCAACGTCTTCTGGACGAACTGAGCCGTCGATGACAGGTCCAAATGCTCCCTTGATGAAGTCGGTTGCATGATGGTCCGCAGCCAGCTTGGGGTATTTAGCAAACACAGCGCTCTTATGCGGGTCCGCAATATGCGATTCAAGAGCAAGCAGGCCATCGCGTCGCGCGATTCGAAAAAGTTCGTAGAGGGCCGAGAACGTCTCTTCATAGGATTTCTTCCCATAGGGAGATCCTTTCAGCGCTTGGATAATGCCCGACACGACCCCTTTGAGCACGCTCGTCGGGTTCATGATGATCATTGCACCCAATGATGCACCGCAGATCACCAACACTTCATAGGGTTGTATTAGCGCTCCGACGTGCCCGCCGGAGAGTACGAATCCGAGAATCACGCAACCCGTGACAATTATACCACCTACGATGACTACCATATCTCAAGGTTCCTCTCTTATTGAACCAAGCTATATAGCTCCCGTTTAGCTCGTCAGCAAACTTTGCACGCAGGAATGAACATGAGGGGAACGAAGAGTTTTATGAGAGTGCCATGAGTAGCGATTCTAACGGATCCGCCCTGCGACTTGTAACAGCGAATCTCCGACCGCTGGCTTCTCACCTTAAGGTTGCCCGGCTAAAACCGTCGTACCCGTGGTCAACAATTGAAAACGCAAGGCTCCTGGATCATACGGAGCGCGTTGTCGAAGGCATGGTGCCGCTGTGCCAGGTCGGAAATGACCTGCACTCGAAATGTCTTTCAACGGTGGGTTCAGGTAAGACAGGTACGGCAAAAATGCGATTTGCGAATAGAACCGCACACCTGAAATCAGGGGCGTCATGCTTGGAAAACGCTCATGGCCGTGTTCTTCCAACATACTGTCGTGGAAATACGTGGGCTGATGGCAATAAACCGGTGCCGTCCAGTTTTTCTTTTCCATCGTCCAATTCCCTTTCCTATCCGGACCGAACGGCAGGTTCATTGGTGGTGGTAATCGCCCAGCAACCATGTCATCGGGCATCGTACCTTCACCACCTTTTTTCGTCGAAGTGTTGGGGATTACCAAACCTGGCAAGACAATTTGCTCGCGCTTGGTTTCGTCCGCAGGCTTTGGGAATGCCGGTTCGGGGCGCGTGGGTGACTTATCCTGCTTCGAGGTATCGGGATCGGTATCCTCACCCTTTCCCGAACCGCTACGGCTGGCAGGTGGATCGAGCAGCTTGATTTTGAGAACTTCCGTTGAGTTCTCTTGCCGTTTTTCAAGCGCTGCACCCGATGCGGGGTTCTGCAGAAATGAGAATCTCAGCGAATTCTCTTGGCCAATGGCCGATTGACCCACGAAGGCAAGACCGACTCCTGTCAAGCATGAAAGTCCAGCTTTGCGAAGCGATACGGATTGGCGTGCCGTCCTGGCGATCCTAAGTGACATCCTGCCACCTCGTTGTTAAGTGTCTCTAAAAAGTCGACCTTAGGGGTAAGCCAATGCCAAAGCACTGGTGGTCGACTTGAATGAAATTCTCGGCATAACCCGAAACGTCGCTTAAGGATTGCAACTGGATTTCCAATTGTAGGAAGCGAGTCACCGTACCAACTAGTCTTTGTCGGAAAGGTTTAACTACATTCCGCCGCTCTTGCAGTAAGTCGTTAGCCATCCAAAGACCTCCTTGTGCCAATGAATGCTATTCGCTGGTTTACTAACCCAATGTCCTTCGTCGGGAAAATTGACGAAGCGGCTCGGTACACCTTGTCGCTGGAGTGCTTGAAATAGCTCGTGCCCCTGTCCAATTGGACATCGAAAATCCAAGTCATTGTGAATTACCAACATAGGCACTTTGTACTTCTTAAGATTTCCCGCCAAGGTATGTGGGCTAAACTCGCGATATTTTCCTGGCAATTCCCAAGGTAATCCACCATGTTCGTACTCGTCAAACCAAAGCTCGTCGGTCGTGCCCCACATACTCTCAAAGTTGTAGACGCTGCAATGCGTAATCAAACATTGAAACTCCGTGGCGATTTCGTTGACGGCAAACCAGTCCTGCATGTAGCCTGCAAAGCTAGCCCCCGCCGACGCGATTCGCTTCTTGTCGACGTATTCCATTGCCTGAATCGCTCTGAGTCCCGCCAATAAATCACGATAGCATTTGCCACCCCAATCTCCGCTGATATCGTCACAAAATCTTTGCCCGAATCCCGTCGAACCTCGAGGGTTGGGAAGCGCAACGACGTATCCTTGAGCCGCCCACAATTGAGCATTCCAACGGAATGACCATCCATCCTCCCAAGCACCTTGTGGTCCTCCGTGAACCAGAAAAATCACCGGCCATTTCTTTTTTGGATCGAATCCCGGTGGTTTCAAGATCCACATTTGCATCTTGACCTCCCCCTCAATGTCGACTTGGACACTCTCCGGTTTGGTCCGTTCAATTTTTGCAAGCAGCTCAGCGTTGTGCATTGATAGGCTCGTCACTTTTTCCGGTGCAGTGACCGAACACATGTAAAGCTCATTCGGCTCATTCATGTTCGCTCTCGCGATGACAAGCTTTTCTCGTTGAATGGATATTGCTGTTACTTGTCCCATTCGCTGGTCCGACATTCCCAACTTCATCGCCGAGGGCTTGTTGCTCTCAGATACGCGAAACAGCCCAGATGACCCCATATCTTCCGTCGCAACGACAAGATCTTTACTACTAGTCCATGCAAAATCGTTGACCGTACGATCCCAACCGCTGGTCGGTATCTTGGGTTCGCCCACGAGAGAACCGTCGGCTTTGCAACCTTGCACGACCAAATTCCACTTGTCCGCTTCGTATCCAGGTTTGGATTGCTTGCGATACGCTATCTGATTGCCTTCCTGATTAAATTTTGGATAAGCATCGGCGGCAAGATTGTTGCTGGTGAGAGACGGCCAATCCGAGTTCTTGTTATCGATTGGAACTCTGCAAATATCATGGTTTGTGGACCATGATTCCCCTTGTTTTGGAACCGCCGTAAACAGCACGAATTGACTATCTGGCGAAAACGTAAAGTCATCTCCAGCGCTAAATGTCGTACTCGTGGGATAGGCATCGCGATCGCCCGGCGTTATGTCGCGGCACCCGGTCCCGTCCACGTTGATGACAAACAAATGATTGCGTTTATCTTCGACGTACGAATCCCAATGCCGATAAAACAACTTTCGGAACGTCTTGGCTTTGACTGGATTGCTAGCGGCTGCCTCCTCGTCCGCTTTGTTTTTAGCATCCGATTCGGAAAAAGGCATTTCGCTGTAGCTAGGATTGACCGCCGAGAGAAAAGCAACCCGTTTCCCATCCGGCGACCAAATGCCATTGCTTGCGCCCGATGAAATACTGGTAAGCTTGGCAGGTTCACCTCCAGCTTTCAAATCAAGAATGTACAGTTGCGACGTACCCTCCCGAGTCGACTCAAATAAAATCTTGCTCCCGTCGGGTGACCATCTGGGATGGGTATCGGACTTGCCCGAATACGTAAGCTGACGAGACTTTTGGGTTGCCACGTCCGCAAGCCACAATTGCGTTTTCTTGGAGTTCTTAGCGGCGTCAATGATTTCGGTAATTTGGTAGACGACTTCGGTGGCCGTCGGATTCAATTGTGGCTCGGCAACCCGCTTTAATTGGAACAAATCGTCGACTTGCATCGGTCGCGTTTCCATCGCTAACGCTTGGTTGGAAACTGGAGAAACTAGCGAAGTTGTAACGGCAAGGAGGAACGGCAATGCTCGAACGCTTACTTTAATTGACATCATGGAGCTCATTGAATTTCAACACGGGACGGAATAACAAAATTGGAAACGGAAGTGGAGAGAAATGCCATCATACCGATGCGATGCACCCCATGCCACAGCCAGAGTAAAACGATTGTCCTCAATCGTTTCCCCCCAGAGCAAGACGATTGTCCCCAATCGTTCCGCGAAAAAGACTCGTCCGACAAACAAGCCCGAAGCGCAGGCAAGGGTGCGGAATTGTCAGTTGCTTGCGCTGCGGGCTTGTGAGAAACCTTTTTTGCAATTTCGAGTCCGTTTGTCGGTTGCGTCGAGCGCGAGTTAGCGGCGCTAGCGAGAACGATCGGGATCTTTTGAGAAGAGCTGTCGGAAACCATCCAACGAACTTTGGCCGAGCTTCAAGCTTCGTCACATCTTGCCCAAGTGGAGCAACTAACACCGAACTTCGGTGAGAAAAACCAATTTGAGTGCTAGCCGTATCGACCCCAGCCTCGGTAACGACCGAAGAATACACTTCTAGGGGCGAGCAAGGCAGCAGCTCCTACAAACGAAAGTTTTCAAGGTCTCATAGAACGCATCGAAGCGTTCTGAATAGGTGTTAAGGATGGCAAACGAGTCAGCTCGCGGATTCCGAGGCTGGATATACGCAGTATTCGTCGCATTCTGCTTGCTGATGATGTTTTTCGCTAGCGAATACCTCTCCAAGCTAAAGCAACCCGGTTATTATCGAGCACCCAGGACGGCCTGGCTAAACGTCTCAACCAAACCGATCAATATCCCGAAAATCGCCACCGAGGCCGTTCCGCTACCGATTGAGCCACTGAACGAATCCTTGGACTCTGCCACTTGGGTTGACTATCGCAGCACCCAAGCGTCCACCATCAGCATGCTAGAGCCGCCCGCTGGAGCCAGACTTTCGGCCCCCGTCTCAAGCAGTCCGCTCCACGATCCATTCTTGGAGGCGATCAATTTTCAACGAAGCCCATCTATGCTTGCAGAGAGCGCAGCCCAATCATCGACCATTGTCACACAAGTCTCCGAAATTCGCCCGGTGGATGACATGCCCAGGGAACAGCACGTGCCCGTCGAGCTGAAAAACGTCTCAGCCGTCGACAACACCTGGCCGCCATCGCCAAAGCTCAATCGAGAGATGCGAGCCGTCCTCGAAATCGCAGATGCCAATTCCAACCTAGAGATCGTGGATTGGGTAGCCAATGTCGAACTCGCCTTTGGACGACTCGAAAGCACACCGCTCAATGACGCCGCGTCCTTGGATATCTTGGGATCATTGCACTCGCTATCAGAACGAGGAACGACCCTCGCACTTGAATTGGCAAAGTCGAAGACGGCAGTCGCAAGCGCTGTTTCGCGATTGTCGTATTCCATTGAACGGCGATACGCCGTCTGGATTTCGATCTGCAAGTGCATTCTACAAAACAAAACGAAGTTCGTTTCTGCGCGCAAGCACGAATTTGACTCCGAACGCCTTACCGCGTGCCTACTGGACGTGAGCCAAGTCATCCAACGCACCGGTGATCCCGAGAGCTGGAAACAGTATTTGATGTTGGATTCGCTGAACAAGTTGGCTACTGGCCAAATCACAGGCCGACAAGACCAAGTTGACTTGGTGCGAGAATTCCTGTCTCGCGTTACCGACACTCGCGTCAGCGAAGTGCAACGACAAGTGCTTGCAGGCGCCGAAGTGCACAAGCTCGCGGACCAAGTTCACCCGCTGTCGATCGGCCCAGTCGACTACCGTAAGCTGGTCGAGGATATCGAAACCATCGAATCAGACCCTATCCATCGATGCAGCAAGACCCTGGCCGACGCGATGCAATCACTTCGCTTCTCCGAACACGCAGAACAAGCTGCCGTTTCGCACGCTATCGGATTGCACTTTCGAAATGCCAATCTTCGAATCGCGGTCTCCGAAGATTTCATCAATCGTATGATGCCCAAAAACACAGTCACCAACAAACCAGTGCGTCAAAACATTCTTGGTGCTGACACACTCGGTGCAAGCCAGATTGCAACCACGTTGAGAGCTGATTTCCATCCAGACCCGAACGCATGGAATATCTCGCTCAATTTGGACGGGGATATCAACAGCAACACGAGATCGAGCCGACAGGGGGCAACGTTCTACAATGCATCCATCGCTTCCGTAAACGCAGTCCGAGAAATCAAGATTACCCCTCACGGAATGCACATGAATGGTTCTCCTGCGTCCGTAACGTCCAGCGACTCATTGAAGAAATTCTCAACGGATTGGGACTCTCTACCTATTCTTGGAGACATGATACGACACTTTGCTCACGAAGAGTTCCTACAGGCTCGTCCCTTGGCAAAACGAATCATGCAAAGGACCATCGCCAAACAAACGGACGAAGAGTTCGACAGTCAACTGAAATCAAAAGTTGCGTCAGCCCAAAGTCAGTTTGAAAAACGCTTAATCGGCCCGCTTCAGTCCCTGAATTTGCATCCGATGGTCATGGACATGCAGACGACCGACTCCCGACTGATAGTGCGCTACCGAGTCTCGAGTTCCGATCAGTTGGCTGCCAATACGCCTCGCCCGATTGCGCCTGGCGATAGTCAAATCTCCCTCCAAGTCCATCAGTCTGCCTTCAACAATATGGCCGGCCAAGTTGTTTCGGGGGACAGGAATTGGACCATGCAAGAACTATCGGACAAGATATCGGATCTCCTGCAACAACCGAGAAAGCCGCTTGATGCAGAAGCCCCTGCAGACGTCACCGTACGATTCACCCCTTCGCGCCCGATCACCGTCGAGTTCGAGGACGGTCGACTTTGGCTTACACTTCGAATCGCGTCGCTCGACCAGCCCGGTCGAATGGAAATCAAGAATTTCATCATACGCACTTCGTACGTACCTACTGTGGACGGACTCAAAGCAGAACTAACGCGAGACGGCACAATCAGCGTCGATGGGAACAAGATCGGATCACGCGATCGATTTCCGCTCAGGCTCATCTTTACGAAAGTGTTCGCCAATCGGTCCGCCATCCCGATGGTCTCTGACGAGTTGCTCAACGATCCCCGAGCAGTTGGATTGGCCGTTTCTCAAATGGAATTGCGAGACGGATGGCTAGCGATCGCTGTCAGTCCGGCCAAGTCACCTCACGTTGCCAACTTAAAGTCTCTGCAGGCAAATTCCAGTCGGTAATGAGGTAGCCGAGTTGCTCCGCAACTCGGCCCGATGTTTCAGACGCTCCGCAACTCGGCCCGATGTTTCTCACGCGCCCCCAAAAACCTCGATCCTCCTCTGCCGCGTTTTCATTGACCGTCATCCTCCGCTTTTTGATTGACTCGGGATTCGGTCGCCGAGCGTTTCAACTCAATCAATTTGCGTCTTGCGTTTCGACAATTTCCATCGCACGCTCCGGTCCTTCCCGATCTTAATTTCGTCGGACCCATCGATAGGAGTCATGAGGTCGCTCGGCATTCCGTTCAGCTCCAGGACACTTAAATTGCGTGTCGACAGCAATGATGCGCGTGTACCTTGCAAGGATGGGTTGTTCAATATCCAACCAACCAGACCGCAAAAGGTTACAAGCAGTAGCAGCATGGCAATGAGTCGAATGAACTTGAGCACATCATGCCTTCAAAAATACTAAAATAACTAAACGTAGCCGAG
>JBEBHM010001098.1:0-2262 GCA_040080875.1 Pirellula sp. | reverse complement strand
TCGGGTGGCACTAGTTATTCCATTCCCAATTTCTGTCGCCCCCCCGTGGTCAAGCGATTGGAATTCCATCCGGGTTCCCAGGATTGTTCGAAAACGACTTGCCTTACACCTGAGACCTTCATCAGTCGCTCGCGAATGGGTACGGACACGGTAGGATGCATTGAGATAGAACCGTCAACAAAGTATTCCAGTCTTGGTCGTCCTCGATGAGGCATTGCCATCACAAGTGTTACGACGTCACCTCGGACTCGAACGTCGTAGACCATACCGAGCTCGAAGATATTGATGTCTGCCGTATAGAGCTGAGCATCTTTGCAATCAAGAAGAGCTTTCCAAATCGCTGACTTCAATTGCGAGTAGTCGCCCGCTTCACCCGGTCTCGCAAGTCGACGTTCTGCTGTCTGAGCGGGATTAACATCAACCGTTGGCGCAATACTTATTGGTGAAGCAAGGCTGGAAGATATGACTAATGGATTAACCAGACAGCGACGCAGTGACTCAATCTCCTGCGAACAAGCCGATTCCGAAAATGGCAACGCTAGATATGCGTTCTTCTGCTTCAATTCCGCTCCCGCGGGTACGTTTTTGACTGGTAGGGGATAGCGACTCCAGACGCTACCATGCCAGCGATAGTACAAATTCGGTGCACCGTTGTGTTTAAGTTCTGGAATGCCCGTCGCCGAATGGTCAATAAAAAGAGCCATGAAAGAGTCTTTGGTGTCCTTGTTGAAGAAGCCGACTCCCCACAGATTCTCTGATTGATCTGGAGGTACATCTCCCGTGCGCAGCTTGCCCTCGGCATTCATCCACAGCTTGTCCGTAAATGATTGACCAGAGAAGACCCATTCATCATCCCGAAGTGCTTGTGCTGAAAAGTCCTGAATGGCCTTCATGGAACCGATCTTGTGGAACCATGGCAAACCGGAATAGAAGCGATACTCGACATCCACCTTGAGTCGACTTGGCGAATAGATGGGGTGGACGGGCGAGTATGGGAAACCCCAACGTCGGATGATTGTGCATAACGGACCTCGGATGACCTCGTAGTCCGGGCAGGTATCCCAAAGCGAGATTCGTAGCTTCTGAAAGCCGTCCTCATCGACATAGTCATGAGCCCAATCGATGCCGGGTGGCTCGCCGTGCACTTCACCACCTGAATACAGCTCGAGCCCGTGTTCTCGACGGAGGATGAGTCGCTCCAATTGTCCAGTTTGCCGGGAAAGAATCGCCTTAAAGTGAGCGTTGGAGATGTCCAATCCGAATCCTTCGCCTTCGGTCAAAAGATCGGAAGGATACTCGGGCAGTTCTGCATCGGGGTTGCCATAAAAAACGAGAAGTTCTTGTTTCTGTTTTGGAAGACTGTCGACCATGAGAATTATCTTGCAATGCCGTTGATTGCCTCTTCGAACTTCACCAAACACTTGGCATGGCAGTTCGACGAGCCGACCAAGACTAACTCTGGCCACGCGAATCTCGCGACCCAGCGAAGTAACTTGATCGGCAGGAAAGCTCAAGGAGATTTCTATCGGCTCGGAGTGGCGAGATTCGCCTACTGACTCTTCCACCGTGATCGTTTTGAAGTGCTTCCAGCCGCGAGCCCAAACCTTCCATTCTGCGGTCAATTTCGCAACCGCTTGCAACTGATTCGTCTCGACGAGCGAAGCGGCAGGCGGCTGCACCTCCAGTTGCGTTTGTAGGACGGAATCGCGTAGCGAATGGGTGAGCGATCGAGCTAAATCGAAGTCTTGATTTTCCCATGCAGTTTCCAGCAAACGCATTTTGGTCGCAAACGAATCGCTACGGCGCTGAGCAGCAGTTGCAACGTTATCTCCTTTGGCAGGCTCTTGTGCAAAACTCGCGCATGTCAACGGCGAAATGAATGCGATGATCGCAATCGATGACCGAAGCGTGATAGATCTCCACATTCGACATTCTCGCTATGAGTGAATTTTGTTGTTCGCATATTCGAAAAGTTTGACATCGCTTCAAGGCTGTCAAACCATGTGCAAGTGAGGCTGGAATTGCTGGAAGCCTATCATACGCGTTGTCACCCTGGATTTTCTCATACCCTACGTCGCCAAGCGAATTTTAAGCAAGATTTTTGTTGCTTTGCAGTGGCTAATCTCACTTGAGCCACACACGCTGGGTCACTCATGCAGGCGACTAGCCTGGATATTGCACGCGATCTTTAGTAATCAGCCATTGGGCGTTAGCCCCGGTTTATGGATGTCGCGTGAACCGTGGCTAACGCCAAAACGGCTT
>JBEBHM010000357.1:0-8660 GCA_040080875.1 Pirellula sp. | reverse complement strand
CGCAAGATCCACGGGTTTGATGATTGCCTGACGAATTGGAATCCTATTTCGATCGCGCTCATCAGCTCTTTTTTGCAACTCAGAGCTAACGAGTTCTACGTCTTGAGGTCTCAATCCAAAAAAACGCTCTTGCGGTTTTGAAAGATTTAGATTTGCCCAAATATTTAGGTCCTGATCAATTGAATGTACACGTGTCCTCAGGTCGGCTTCTTCATCGCCCGATTGCCCTCCAGGTAAGAATAACTCGACCGGAGGAAGACTGGGCTGCAATGGATCGCCAATGGCTCGACCGCGAAATTGAACTTTAGGCGGTTGTGAATAAACACTATTTTCGGTAACGAAACTAACCAACACGAAGATCAGCCATCGGTGCATCGTCTGACTTCCTAAAAATTGTTTGTTTATTCAGAGGTATGATTACGTGTTCGGAGTCAACACTTCGTCCATTTGGTTACCATTTCGATCGGGCGCGGGAATGCTCACGATAATAGAGGGAAGAACCCTCTTTAGTATGACGCGAAAGGCGAGGAAATTGGGAGACTGCGACATACTTTTGGCGTCACTCTTAAAAAGATTTTTTAAACGCACCGACGACGCGGGACACTGACCGGCCTGACCGGGAGTGTAAGGTTGGGGTTTGGCGCTCGTGGCTCTTTGCCAAGATCGGCGTAGCGATAGATTCCAAAGCAGTAGTGATAACGGCGGTTTGACCCGGCACCGAGCAAAGGCTGGGTGGCACCATGTAACGCCGCCGTATGCATTTTGGCGCCGATTTGCGGAAATCGAAAACGTTGTTGCGATCAAGATTGCTCCGTTCAATCGATATCAAACTCAAGACGTCGTTCGAGCCGTCATCGGAGCAGGACGGAGTGACATCGCCCTTTACACGGGCAATGACGACAACATCGTAGCTGATTTTCTTACCCCCTACAGCTTCGACGGGAATCATCAACGCATTGTAGGTGGATTGCTTGGGCACTGGTCTGTATGGACCAGGCGAGCAGTCGAGATGTTCCATGAATGCCGCAATGCCAATGTGACACCAGAACTATTACGATTGGGAGTAGAAGTCACCGATTGCAACGCCGCGTTTTTTGATGCAGCCAACGGATTTCGTGGCTGCATCGCTGGCTTGCACGAAGTCTTGCGCAGGCAAGGCTTCCTGGATGGAATATGGTGTCTCGACCCAAAGGAGTCACTTAGTCCCGGTCAATTGGAAGATATCGATCGCGTTTACCGGTCCTATCCGCATCTGCATGACGATGAATTCGTTGCCAGCCAACTGGACCAGTGGCTGTCTTGATGCAAATGCAATCGCGGCCCTTTACAAGCCCGCAGCGCAAGCAAGTGACAGCTCTGATTCCCTTGCTTGCGCTGCGGGCTTGTATTGTCGATGGTGTCACTTCGAACTTCTCACTTCCAAATTCAACCGGGTTCTATTTGGTTCGGCTCGGCCACCATGAGTATCGCCAACGTTTGGTAGCCTTTGGCTCCGGCCGATCCGATTCGGATCGTTTTTGTTCGACACGTTGGTCGCTTGCTTCAGTCGGTTGTGCAATTCGCGAAACCAATTTGTGCGAGTCTAGATTGTCTGGAATTCCCCATCGCAGCCATTGGCCTTGCATGTTGCTCAAGAGCTGAATTGCCGGGCTAAAGTCTCCGTTCTGAAACGATGTTTTTGCAAGGAACAATTCACTTCGAAGTTTGCGTCTTTCGTCATCTCGCAAAAACTCGGTCGACACAGTGACGTCATCTAACCATAGCCTGCCGCTCCCTACTGCCTCAAACTGCAATCGATAAAGTTGGTTGTAGCTCGAATGGGCGTGGAATGTTTTGCTTTGTGGCTTGGCTGTTTCATGGATATCCACACGGATCGTTTGCCATTTGGCTGCATTTTCATTTTGGGTTTGCCGAAGCTGTTCCGAAAAATCTCGGGCTTCCAATTTGTCAAACCGTTCTGTTTTCGAATCGAATCGCCAAAGGGAAACAACCATTTGTTCAGGCAGGTTGGTCGAGTACGCTTGAAATGCTATCGACAAATGCTCGATAGCTGTCAAGACGAAAGGATCGCTCTGGAGCCAGGCGATGGAGGTTGGCTTGTTCAATTCCAACTTGAGGCAAGCTTTCCCTTCAGCAGCAAATGATTTCTCGGTGATCACGGAAGAGTCTGGGTCGAGCGATGTGGACCAACCATCCAAGCCGCCTCGCCGCAAACTGCTTGTCGAGTTTTCGAAACCGGAATTGTTGATCGTGTCGATTCGCGCCTGTGGAACGCTCAGCCGGTTTACTGCGTTTTCCAATATTTGCAGTCCCGCTTCCAACGCTTGAACCGTCAGCCTATCGAAGCTGTACCAATACAAGGGACGCGAATCGTTTTCGATTTCCGAACCCGTTCGACCGCTAGCTTGCCACTGAATTCGAAATGCTTCACCAGCCGGAACCGTGATTCGCCATTCCTGACTATTTCCTGTCGATTCGATCCATGGCTGGGCTGATTCTAGAGCTGGAGAGAGTGTCGATCTAATTCGAAAATTCAACGGAATCGAATTCCATCCGATTGCGATGGTCTCGGCCACGGCGTTGGAATTGGTGACGAGTATGGAGCGGCTTGAATCATCGAGCAGCCATACACGAACTCGTGATAGCGATTTGGCCGCCTCACGTTGTGGCACGGCATGCAGAAAAGGTGTCTGACCCCTTTTTTGCCTTTTTTGGGATATCTCGATGAGACTTTTAAGCGAACTGTCATAACGCGGACTGAAACGACCGAAGGCTATGTGCACTGGCGAGGGGGAGTGTGTAAACCATTGATTGAGCACTTGAGACTTTAGGCGTGCATGTTCGAATGCTAAATCGCCGACCCGCAACGGACTTACAAGCGGCGTTTCGTCATCGCCAGCGAACAGCTTGTGATCGGTCGTGATCCACACGGGGTTCGCTCGCAAACGCTTTAGATAGGTGCAAATGGATTGATTGAGCCAATGTTGATACTGCGACTGCATCTGAGAACCGTGGAGTCGATCTCGTGGCATTTCGCTCCTGGTCAGGCCGTCTTCTAATTCTCGATGGAATCGCTCCGCGATCACTGGGTTGGAATCGGTAAGCTCTGGCGATACCCTCAAGTGTGAGGATTCGGTCATATTGATCGCGAGCCCTGCATAACATACATGCGAACGATAGCGAGCATCCAATTCGTCAATGCAATCGGACATCGCCCTCTGAACGCGAGCTGAGAGAGGGTTGTACCTGGCAGTCTCTTGTGCATTATGTTTGGGAAGCGATTTGCGTTGAAACATCTCCGGATCGTTTAACGATTCGTCTGTTTCTAGATCTCGAATACTTCCACTTAGTTCAAGCATCGGAACGAACTGAACTCCGTTCCGACCAAGACAACGATACATTAGCTCGACAATGTCTTTGCGCATAGGATCTCGACCATCCGAACTAAATGTTCCGGTGTCTAGGCGACAATTGGAGCTAAGTTTGTCGGATGGATACAAGGTCCCTCCCTGTCCATCGACAATCATGGCAAACGATTTAAAGCCGTGTGCTTGCGTGTACTGAGCCACCGATTCAGCGAAGTTCATGAAAAGCTGCCAGCCATCATAACCTCCTGAGTGCGGAGCATCACCAAAGACGCCACGAATGCTCGACGCATGGTACTCCAGAACCCCAGCTCGATCGACATACTTTTGCACGCCTCTTTGGATCGCGACTGGTGAATTACTATCTGAAACTAGCTGACTGACGCGTACAGATCGGACGTCCAATGCGATTGAGGAAGACAAGTTGGTGACGTCGAGTGTGGCTTGCGCAGTGTTAGGCCAAAAAAGCATTTCAAGGCTTTCGTCACCGATTGGGCCACTCGATTGAAGCTCGCGATGAAGTACGCGTTGGGGAAGCAAATCAAACCGTTCGCTTGCGAGAATAGATTTCAACGGTTTCTTCTTGCTCGTTGACGCATCCCCAGAGACAACCGCTTGAAACTGGGGGCAAGAACCCTGAGCGGCAATCACTACGCGATGTAGCCGATTGGGTACCAAGCCAGAAAGGGTGACGGTGGCCAGTTGGCCCGGAGCAAGCGACAGGGTACCGTCCGCATTGAGCTGAGATTGAAGTTCGGACGTTTTGCGCCCGAATGCGAGTGAGCGAGCGGCTTGAAGAATTGGAAAGCGTTTGTTGGCTTCCAGGTGATCCAGGAGTTCTTCGGATTGAAGGTGAATGTGGAACGAGTCTCGCGGCACTTCTGGTAAGTGTTTCCACGTCGAAACCGTACTGCTTCCAATCTCCTGATCAGCATGGGATCTCGTCGTTGGAATGGATGTGGGCGGACTGTTGTATACTACGAACTGAACTCGTCGTTCAACGGCTGGAACACGAAGCAGCAATCCGGGCAAGATGCGACGAGGTTCCAATGTGCATCGGAGTTCGTATACTCCTTCGTCGCGTGGAGCGGATTGTACAATCTTGATCGACTCCGCATTTCCCGAACCGTCCAAGACGACCGGCAACGATCGGCGGGCAAGTTCTCGGTTGTTGTCCACTCGAACAATAGAATACTCAAGAATTCCTTGTGTGGCCGACCACGGCAGCTCGCACGGCTTGATGTGAAGGGAGAGCGGCTCCTCGGAGTTGTAAATCATATGGCTCCGACCAGTTTGAATGCGTAGTCGGTCGCCCGGCACGCGATCGATCGACAGTTTGCAATCACCCACATCGAGCTTTTCAGTGTACGAATGTTCTCGTAGTTCCGACAGTGACCAGTTGAACTCTCTGGGCGTGATCGCGTTTGCTGGGCCGTTGCCAGACACAGCGTCGATTGCGCGCAACCGTATCGTCAGTTGCGTTCCCGCAGGAGCCAGAATATGCAAGTCGCAGCCACCAAATCGTGTTCGTTCATCGTCAAAGTTGATTCGTGAATTGGAGCTTGCATTCAAGAAGCCGGCATCGTAGGGGTCAATCCCCAATTGCTGTTCACATGTCATCCGCCCTTGGTCAATCTCCAGCGTGCCTGAATAGCTAACTTCGGTCGAACCGCCCCATACTACTCGCAGGTGAAGATCCAACGTGGATTCTCGCAACTCCGTTGGACTTGTTTCTCGAACCGACTGGGCTAACACGTCGTTCTGATTGAGACCGCAAATAAACCAGAATGCGAAAACAAGTAAAGCTGCTACAACACGGAGAGTGCGCACGCCGGCCATGCGGGGTGCTGCTCCGAGATTAGTTACTTTCGCGATGGTATTGTGTTGCATTGCATTGAACGGACGTTGAACCACAACGCCAAACTCGATATTGAGTTCGGTTGGGTGACGGCAGTTCGAAGGATACCAACCAGGGCTAATTCAGGCCTATGGCAATTGATCTGCATGCGCACGGATGCTTGCAATTCCGCAAGTGCGTTCGATATCTCGCGAAAGTTGTGCTAGCAATTGCTCCTTAGAGTCAAACTTTCGGACGTCGCGAACTTTCTCAAGAAGTTCGAGTGCTAGCAATTGGCCGTACAGGTCGCCGTCGAAGCCCACGATATGTGCCTCCACTTTGAGCGACTTTTCGCCAAACGTTGGATTGGGACCGATGTGAATGGCGGCGGGCAGTCCCGTCACGGCATCGATTACCTCACTCACATTGGGAAAGGGAGTTTTTGTGGCGGAATTCACTGCTGCGACTCGTCCGGCATAGACGCCTGGCGGAGGACAAAGGACGGGAATCTCTTCGAGATTGGCGGTTGGAAAACCCAGCGTCTTGCCACGAGCAGCACCATGAACGACGACTCCGGATATTCGGTAGGGTTCCAGCAAGAGATCGTTCGCGGTTGCTACGTCACCGGTCTCCAAGAGGGCCCGAATTCGTGAACTCGATATCCATTCTTCATTTTCTTTTGTTGGTTCTAACATCGAAAACTGAATCGCGTGTTGCCGGCACAAGTCTTGAAGTACAACGACATCCCCGCGTCGCTGATAACCGAAACGAAAGTTCTCTCCCTCGGCGATGGCTTTGGTCTTGAGTTTGCCAATCACGATTTGATCAAAAAATTGTTCCGGCTCGAGGCGAAGAAGTTCGTGGGAAGTCTCATAAACAATAACAAAGTCGATGCCAAGCTGCCGGAGTAGTTCTGCACGGCGTTCGATGACCGTTAACGCTTCTGGGGCCGCCTCGGGCCTAAGCAACCGAACCGGAGGTGGATCGAAAGTGAGCACGACTGCCGGGCCATGAACCTTGTCCGCAAGTCGACGCACTTGTTCGATAACAGTCCTGTGGCCTCGATGTACTCCGTCAAAATTCCCTATCGTAATCGCACCGCCTTGTGCCTCGATGGGTACGGCGTCGCTCTTGGAGATCAACAAATTCATTCAGTTGTATGCGGTTTCGTCAGGGAGTCAGACGTCCTGGATGAACGATCGCAGTTTGCAGTCATTCTACCGAAACGGGAGTTCCGGAACCAAAGGGATATCAACAAGGTGACCAGTATACCTCCCATAATATCCGAAACGAAATGGGCGCTTGCAACTAGCCTTTGCAGACAAGCAAGCGCTGCGATGGCCGCAAACAGCCACTTTCCACGTGGATAGATCATCGATAGACCGATGGCCAATGCGACTGCCGTTGCGGAATGACCTGAAGGGAAACTCCGGATGGATTCTTCGAACCACGACCCAGTCCAAGGAACGCCCCAGGTATCCCACCCGGAAACGATAGCGGTCTCAGACTCGTCAATCGAGTGCGGTCGAATCCTAGGGACGAAGTACTTGGCTCCGTTTGCAACGATTCCGCAAAAAGCAGTGAATCCAGCGATGCACACAAGCCCAGTACGTCGATTGACGTCAATCCACCAAAGCGAGCCTAAAAGGACCGCAACACCAATCGAATGCGCAAACACTTCGGACAGATGAATCGTTTTTCGCAAGTCACCAGGAATTCGGTGAGTGCAAACCCATTGCCAAATCTCTAGATCCCACGAAAGCGCAGCGAGTCCGACCATTGTCGTTAGTACAATGCCCGATATTTCTGGCCTGATTTTTTCGCGTTTTCGAAGCATTGAGGCGACGTAGAGGCAGTAAAGAGCTATTAGTCACGGACGCGGATGTATCTTGAATCAAGTTGGATCATAGACGAGCACTTTCCTCCGTGTCTGCCCCCCTTTTCGTATTTCTCAGTGACTCGCCGGAACCGTCGAACGATTCTCCGAATCGTGAACGTACGCCTCGGAGATGCAGATCTACGTAGTTGGTCATCTCCAGGACGCTGGTCTTGGCTGCGTCCTATCATTTCCCTGATAAAATGCACGGTATTACGTCCGCCTCGGAGATGCGCACCTACGAGGTTGCATGGTAATCGCATGAAATACCCTCAATTTCCCAAGGGAACTAGCCATTCTGTGATACAAGAAACACAATGAAGGTATTCCGGCTCGTGTCCCATTTCAAACACACTCCATCACAATGAAATCCTCGTTCTCTTGGTTTGCGGCGTTTTTTGGTTGTTTGCTCAGCGTTGCCTGGACGAGCGCGCAGGAACGAGTCCATTCCGCAAAAATCGATTTTCGTCGTCAAATACAGCCGATCCTCGCTGAGCATTGCACGCATTGTCACGGCGTCGATTCGGAAGCACGCAAAGGGGGGCTGCGACTCGACATCGACCGACTTGCATATTCCGGAGGCGATTCGGGCGAGAGTGCCATTGTTCCTGGCAATCCAGCGGCCAGCCAAATCCTCAAGCGGATTACCTCGAAAGATCCAAACGAAATCATGCCGCCGCCGAGTCTCAATAAACCGATCGGCGAAGCGCAATTGGATCTACTTAGGAAATGGATCGAACAAGGTGCCATTTATGAATCGCATTGGGCATACACGAATCCCGTTCAACGTCCTAAGCCAGACGGCCCCCCCAATCCCATCGATGCTTTTGTCCGGAAGCAACTTTCAAGCCACGGAATCGAGCCCGCTCCCCTTGCTCCCAATCCGACACTCGCTCGGAGAATGTACTTGGACACAATCGGCATTCCGCCCACTCCGCAGCAGCTCGCGGACTTTGCAATTAAACCGATCGATGAATCCCTCGATCGGTTGCTGCAAAGTGAACGCTACGGCGAGAAATGGGCGAGGCACTGGCTGGATGTTGCCAGATACTCTGACAGCAATGGCTACGAAAAGGATCTTGCGCGACAGCAATGGGCGTGGAGAGATTGGGTCATCGACTCGCTCAATCAAGACAAACCATACGACCGGTTTATCGTCGAACAAATCGCAGGTGATCTTCTCCCCAACGCAACGCAGGACCAAATCGTAGCGACCGGTTTTTTGCGCAATAGCATGCTCAACGAAGAGGGAGCGATCATTCCTGAACAGTTTCGAATGGTCGAAATGTTTGACCGAATGGATTGCATTGGAAAAGCGACCCTCGGTCTAACAACCCAGTGCGCACAGTGCCACAATCATAAATTCGACCCGATTACTCAAGAAGAGTACTACGGGATGTTCGCTTATTTGAACAATTGCTACGAAGCTCAATCAGGAGTCTACTCCCATGAGCAATTGGAATCGATAAGGACAATTCACGATGCAATTCGCGAACTTGAGAATAAAACCAAGCAGAGTGTTCCCGATTGGGGAGCGGAAATCGAAACTTGGAGCAAAGCCATTCGAGATAGCCAACCGAAC
>JBEBHM010000356.1:0-8663 GCA_040080875.1 Pirellula sp. | reverse complement strand
TCGAAGCAGGAGGCAGAGCCTCCAAGACAGTTCGTTCCCAGGCAGGAGCGGCAGGAGCCTGGGAACGAGCTTGTTTGTACTGGCGATCGCCGAGAAGTGTCTATATTTTCCGAGCAATTCCCAACCTGAACCGGCACTCGACATGATGCTCCCCTCGGCGCATTGGAAAGATATTTGGAATATTGGAGCGAATGTCGCGAGAGTCGGCATGGCCACCAAGTTGCGTTTTGACGGCACTTTGAAGTACTTTTGGGGTTTGACCATCCAGATTGCGGAACGAATGACTGTGTCAGCGCATCGGTTGAACCACGGTGGGAACTCTTTCTCGGAAACAACTTGGGAAACTCCATGAATTGGAAACGGAAACAAACACTCGTGGTTGCGTTTTCCGCTGCGATGGCTCTGACCATTGGCGGGCTGTCCCGGATCGGGCGTTACGATCGGTCTCCCACGACATTGGTCCCCGCAGTTCTTGAACCAGCGAAAGTTCCCGTTGAGTTGGTGACATCTCACCTCATGAGTGCGGAAGAACGAATTGCCGAAGCGACGCAAAATCACTTTGGTCCGGTCAAAGCCGTCTTGGATCGCGGTCGCTCGCAAACTCCCGAATTCGCGGCCAAAGCGCTTGGCTGGGGGAGTAAATGGAGAATCATTGCGGATGCCGTGCCATTTACCAAGGGTGATCGCAATCAAGTCTTCCTCAGGGAGCAATTCGAAGAAATGGTTCTAAGCGGCCCGCAACTTCAAAAAGCGGTCGAGCAGTGTGTTAGCGAATACATCGCCGAAGTTCGTAGCATCGAAAACCGAATGCTTGTTGAATTGAGAGCGGATATCCAAGGCCTGTCGCACCAATACGATATCGGAGCGCTTCGCGAGGACGAGTTGCAGGCTCAGTTCGATCAAGCCATCGAAAAAGCGATGCGTTTAGCCAATAGCGACCTACAATCCAACATCTCTTCCCAATTGGTTTCTATTATTGTGGGTGAAGTCCTGACGCAGGTTGCTGTCCGATTGGGTGTGTCCGCTGGAATCCTTGGAACGGGTGCTGCATCGGGGTGGGCTACTCTAGGAGTGGGCGTCGTGGTTGGCATCGTGATTGACCAGATCGTGATGTCGATTTGGTCACGATGGAGTGATCCCAAAGGGCAATTGGTGGACACGCTCACGCACCAACTCAACGTCGTTCAGGATATGATTTGTCTCGGCGACGATCAATCCAAAGGACTTATCAAGCACTTTCAGGAGATTGCCGCATCGCGTGCTCCGCTGCGCAAATCCGTTGTGTTTGAAATGTTGGGAATCCACGACCCCAAAAATCAGCCAGAAATGACCGAAACAACCGAGGTCAAGAAAGAAAACTGAATGAACATGCACGCTTGCAGGCTAATACTTCGGCCCATCGTTTTGATCTGTCTGTTCTTTGTTCCCTGTGCGGCGGAATGCATTGCGCAATCCAAAGCTCAATTGGTGAGCGAATTGATGGAATTCATGGGGCGTCGTTTCGGAAAAGAAATTGCCGAGGAAGGGTCTGAAGTTCTTTCGCGCAAAGTCGAGTCATTCCTTCTTCGGTATGGAGATGATGGTGCGGAAGCATTGCGGAAAGTGGGGCCGCGATCCATTCAGCTTCTCGACAACGCAGCGACCGAGGGCGCTCAGTCGGCCAGGCTGCTGGCTAAGTACGGTGACGAAGCGGTGTGGGTTGTCGGGGATCAAGGCCGCAGAAAGTTGGTCGCGCAACTTGGCGATGACGCCGCAGAGGCGATGATCAAACATGGCGAGATCGCGGAACCAGTCCTTCACTCGGCTGGCAAATCTGCTGCCACAGCCATGCGAACTGTTTCTAGCCAAAATGCACGGCGGATTGCGATGATGGCAAAAGATGGGGAACTGGAAAAGCTAGGACGATCAACTGAGCTGATGGAAGTCGTCGGGAAATATGGCGACAAGGCCATGGACTTCGTCTGGAAAAACAAGGGTACGCTGATGTTAGGGACTGCCATGGCAGCCTTTCTGGCTGACCCAGAGCCATTTCTGAACGGAACTCGCGAATTGGCAGACATCGCAGCCAAAACGGCCATCGAGCCGATCGCCAAAGAAATTGGAAGCCATACCAACTGGACCATGACGATCATCGCGCTCTCCTTTTGTCTCATGCTGTACATGGTTATCAAAAGCTGGATGAAACGAAGCAAATTACGATAGTGCTTAGGGCACCAAACCAGTTGCGTCCTTCGGGCACAAGGCCCTCGAACGCTTTAAGTGTGACGCTTGGAGCTCACGCCGCATGGCGTCGATAACTTCGGTCCATTGTTTTGTTATTTTTTGGCGAAACAGCCTCATGGACGGATACCATGGGGAGTCCGTACGATCCAATAGCCAACGCCAATCGGCAATCCGATGCAGGGCTACCCATACCGGAACACCCAACGCGCCAGCCAGATGGGCTGGCGCGGAATCGACGGAAATAACCAAATCGAGGCATTTCATGATCGCGGCAGTATCCAAAAATGCTCCCCCATCGCGATCGAGTTCGTCCCCCAAGTTCAACACCGAAAAACCTGATTGCATCTCCGAAAGCTCATAGGGCGCAGCTCCCTTTTGCAAGCTAATTAGTTGCACCCCTGGCAATGCCAAGGGTGCCAATTGATTTAGCGACATGGATCGGACCCGATCGTCTTGGTGAGTTGGATTTCCACGCCAGCATATTCCAATTCGAAACGCCTCGAGACTGCACAGCTTGGACTTCCAACGCGCTACCCTTGCCGACTCGGCCTCCACGTACGGAATGGAGGCAGGAATACTTTCCAACGTAGTTCCCAACAAGTGTGGCAGGCTCATCATGGCAGCGTGGCAATCAAAATCGACGCCCTCTTCGCCTGCCGCCACCACTTGATCAATTCCGGCAACGCTTTGCATCAACGGTATCAGACTCCTTGGAGCCTCGACAATGACTCGTCCAACAAGTTGTTTCACCAAGAGCGCATAACGGCAGAATTGAATGGTATCGCCGATTCCTTGCTCGCAATAAATAAGCACAGTCAACGCCGGATTGGACTCGCCAAGCCACGCTGGTTTGGAAAACGATCGGACTTTAAATCTTTTGGTTTTCCATCTCCACTCGTAGTTGAGAAACCCGGAAACCAGATCCCCCTGAACCAACTCGACTTGCGACGCATTGAAGTGCCCCATCGGATGATTTGGATCGACCTCGATCGCCTTTCGATACTGCGTCAATGCTTCGTCGTAATTCCCCTGGTAGAATTCTAGTGCTCCCAATCCCACTAACGCTTCAACATTCCGACGGTCAAGTGCCAACGAGCGATGATAGTGGAGGTTTGCAGCCGCCTCGTTTCCCATCGCCCCGGAAAGTACTCCTAGATTGAGATGAACAGCCGCATCGTTGGGGCTGATCGCGATCGCGCGACTTAACACGGTGTGAGCGGCGTCTAGCTCGCCAAGTTCTCGCAGGCAGTTGCCCAAATTGGAAAGTGGTTCTGCCGAATCTGGAAGTAAAGTACTAGCGCGTTCGAGAAGCGGTTTTGCTTCTTCGTAACACGTACGTTGAGCAAGCAATACTCCCAATGCCAAGTTCGCTTGAGGATGGTTGGGTAGGATTGCCAAGATCCGTCGATAGGTTTGTTCGGCCTGGGCTATTTCACCTCGGCTATGATAAATCGACGCGAGTCGTTCCAAAGCAGCCACATGCTGTGGCTCTCGTTGCAACAGACTCTGCAAGATGGGCTCTGCCTCGAGCGGACGCCCAAGATCCATTAGAGCGTTGCTCGCGTTGACATATGCATCTGCGAATTCCGGTTTGCATCGAATCGCTTGAAGAAAACCATGGAGCGCCTCATCCGATCGCCCAAGCCAAGCATAGGCTATACCCTGTAGATTCCATGAGTCATGAACTTTGTGCCCAAACGAACGAGCACGGTCGAACGCATCGATTGCCTCTTGAAGCTTCTTTTGTTGCAAGCATGTCATGGCCAATCGAAACCAACCCTCGGCCCATTCAGGAGACCGACTCAATCCCGTTCGATAAACTTGTTCAGCCCTTGCGAATTCGCTCACCTGCTCCAATTGCCGTCCCAAGCGTATCCATTCCGCAATCTGAGCACTTGACGGCGGGATAGCTGAGTTGGAAGAGATCGCATGATCGTTCATTCGCATCCGCAAGTCTCCAGCACAAAGTTGAGCAAGAACGGGTAAAAACGCATTGGCGGTTTGCTGCCACGTGAAACGCAACATGTCCTTCCCAGCTTGCTCGCCGAGTCGGATCAACTGTTCGCGATGATGGTACGCATACTCGATCTTTTCGATCAACTGCGAGACACTTGGCTCCTCCCAGTCGGCCCATATGCTTCCGGCCGCATCTCCAATGCGGAACGGCCTGAGGTCTTCGAGCAGCAACGCATTTTGGTGATGGACAACGTCTCGATGCCCACTGGTGTTGGTTGCTATGACGGGTTTAGCACACGCCATGTATTCCATCATCACCAGATTCGTGCCACCTTCGCATCGATTGGGAAAAACACCAATATCCGTCGCAGCAAAAATGTTCCGCAATTGTGAGTTTTCGACTAATTCCAAGGTCTGGATCCGCGTCGCATCCAGATCGTTGAGTTGGTAGATATTGTTCATGAACTCAAGCCAACTCCCACCAGTGCCAAGCACTATGTGTTTTGATTGCTGGAAAAGCTTTATCGTTTCAGGCCATAAGTTGTACCAACTGTTGATCAGCACCATTTCGTCGTATTGTCGTTGCAATTGGCGGAACGCAGCTAGGACCAGATCTTGGCCTTTGCGAAGCTCAAACTTGCCCCCCGAAAAGATCACGAATCGTTCCTGATTTCTTTTGACCGGCAATGGCGAAAACCGCTGGAAGTCGACACCTTGAATAGCAATTCCACAGTTGGAAATCCCTCGAGATTTGAGTCTGTGCAAACACCATGTGGAACCTACAAAGACATAGTCGTAGGACCTTAGTTTTTGGAGTGAATTGGCGTTCAACTCGTTTTCGAAAAAAACGTAGCCAACATTGTAAGTACCTCGAACGTTCCTTAGTGGCGTCATGTCGGCATCGAGCAACGACTGCAGAACCACGCCCTCGACGAGGTTTGGCGTAGATTCATTGACAATTCGCACGTCAGGAAACCTGGATTGCAGTTCGCGATTCAGGTACCGACTCGCGATACCCCAGCCGTAGTTACCTTCGATGGGCAGCGACAGGTATAGAGGTAGTTTCATGTTCTACCGCGGTAGAGGGAGAATCGGCCCAGCGAAATAACGATCAAGCTGATTCGTCGAGAGTGGCTGCCGAAATGCAAATAATACTCGAAATCTTTTTTGGCGTGAGTGCATCTGAAGAATCAGGAAACGAAGATCGCCGGCATCAACCGGCGATCTTTGAATTCGTTCTTCGAAAGGTAATTCTCTATACCGGTTATGGGGAGGTTCCCATGCCACCACCCATTTTGCCTCCCCCACCACTTCCGGAAGACATTCCTGAATCCATTCCATAACCACCGCTGCCGTAACCTCCTGCGGAATCTGTCTTAAGTCCACCACCCAGAGGACCGACAGCTGTCACATCGGGTTTTGTAAACATGTGGAAACCGGTAAAATCATCGAATTCGCGACTGATGATCAGCTGTCCAGAATCGTCGTAAGTAACGATCTCTGTACCTGTTTTTAGCGGGTCTTTACTACTGGCATACTTGAGAGCACTACCCCGTTCTTCATTCACTACGGTGATTCTGTACGATGGAACATACTCTTGGATTTTTAATGCAGGTGTTTCTTTAGGTGTCTTAAGCAATTTAATGACTTTGGATACCGGCAACACCACCTCCGGCACCTCTTTGCCTTTCTCTCGCTTATTGAATCCAAGAACACTGCCTGGTTCAAAGGTGTATTTCATCGGCACGTAGAGGGCAGGTTTAATTGGTTGGAACTCAAAATTTACTAGTTCTGCGACGACTAGTTCTGTTTTAGGGGTCGTTCCATCACCGAAACCCGCATACATAATTGGCTGAGCAACGGTCGTCACCGGAGCGCTCGGTTCGGACCAAGCGGTCTCTCGCTTGCTCGGCCGTCGCACAGGCGGCTTCATGATATTGCTAGCGGGATCATTGGGCTTAGGCTTGGCTTCCTTTGGCTCATGTGCGGCCAACAGTTTTTGAACTCGAAGGACCGATTCGGTCTTGAGAGTGTTCGACCGCGGTTGGAATATGTTGTACTCCGGGAAGTTCGAATCGTACATCAGCAAACGGACACGGTACTTGAAAGTCTTGCCGACAGGTGGCGCAGCATCAAAGAACCGTACTAATTTGTACTTCGTACTCGGTAGACGCTTTGGAAGCGATACCTGCGCCCCCATGGATCCTCCGCCCTGCATTCCTCCGTACCCACCCATGGCTGCATCGCCACCATAACCGCCGCCATATCCGTCTGAGCCCTGCATTCCCATACCCATTCCGGCTGCAGCATCGCTTCCGTAGCTCCCCATGGCGGCGTCACCATACCCACCCATTGACGCGTCCCCGTAACCACCGAATCCGCCGCTAGTTCCGTAAGGTGTGGTGTTGGCGGGCTCCCATTCGTTTTCAAGCGGTTCAGGGATCACCTGTGGGATATCAGGATGGCCTGCGTACTTTCTAAAATCGTTTAGCAACATCGGAAGAATTGGCATCGAAATGTTTGGGTCTACCCATGCAGGTGCTGCAACTTCAGAACATGTTCCTATCAAGCCTCTCGTAATTTTCTTGTACTCTTCGTTTTTGGGGAGTTCATTACCAGCCCTTGACATGTCACAGCTAGCCTTTGGCAGATCTTGCCATTCCGATTCTTCGATCGGACGATTTGCATTGGCCTCCGTTATTTCGACTCGTTGAACCTCGAAGCCGACATAGTTCGGCGTATCTCGGCCATCGACGTATCCCAGCGCTTCCGAAAATTCCTTTTTGTAGGCCAACTCCATTTCTTGATGGGGTGCCAAGGCTGTCACGACGACGAATCTTGCTAGTTGGGCATAGGGAATCTTCTTTATTTCAGGAATCGGCGCCCCAGGCGTCCCGCCAGGCCCACCTGCCATTCCACCGCCAGCCATTCCACCGCCGGGCAAACCACCACCAGCCATTCCACCGCCGGGCAAGCCTCCGCCAGCCATTCCGCCGCCTGGCAAGCCACCGCCAGCCATTCCACCCATCATGGGATCGAAAATCGTTCGCATGCCCATTTGGAATCCGCGATCGTATCCTGGCGCTAAAAATCGTACTCCCATGGGTCCGCCTTGCATTCCCGGTCCGCCCATTCCGCCCATTCCTCCCATCCCGTCGCTTCCGTACGACCCCATGCTTGCATCGCCTTCGCCACCGAACCCGCCAAACTTGTTCCCTTTATTGCCTCGACCTTTTGGAGCCTCCTCGGTTTTCTTGGCATCGTCTAACTTATCGAGCGGATCTGTTTGTTTTTGAGGAAGAGTAAATGCCATCGGGCCGTAATAATACTTGGCCTGCAACTTGATCGGTGCACTTAGCGCCGGATCACCTCGACGATTCGCTGATTTGTCCGGTGGCGGGAAGATCGTTATTCTGTCGACAGAAATCGGTCTGCGAGACGCCCCCGACGTTTCCTTGAAGTTTGTCACAATGGGAGCCTGACTTTTTACGATCTCTTCCCAATGATTTTCTTTTAATCTATTTGAGACTTGACTCGCTTCACCCGAAAGCTTTTCCGGCGTTTTTGCTGCCGAATAAGGCTGTGCCATAAACCCAAGAGCGACAAGTCCGCCCGCGAGGAGCACGACCAATCCGAATAAAAGCTTTTCGACATGCAGTATCAAGAATTCCTTGATACTAAACTTTTTGGAATTCGTAGTCTTCTTTTTCTTTGCCACGATTCTCGCCTCTAGATCTGAATTGTCGGATGGATTGGTTTCTAATTGTTGCTGAACCTGTCGGCACCAGCAAACGGAGTGGACAAATCGAAATTCAATCGGTCATAGTTATGGAGGACTTGCACCTGGCGTTCCGGCCGCATTTGGATCGGCGGGTTGGCCTGGGTCTGCGGGATTAGTCGTCTCTGTACCCGCAGGTTGTGCCGGTGCTGCGGCTGCCGGTGCTGCGGCTGCTTCCGCAGGTTGTGAAGCTGCAGGTTGTGAAGCTGCAGGTTGGGCGTCGGCAGGTTGTGGAGCCGATGCTGGTTCGCCGGAGAGCGCTTGCTCAGCCACCGCTTCAGCGGTCTCCGCTAGCGGCCCCATATTGACCGGATTATAAAGATAGATCAAGCCAAATATTTCGACTGGGACTTCCGACATGGGACGATTGAGACTCGATGTTCCGGCTCCTCCAGGCATTCCAGAACCGTAACCGCCGCCACCGTCCATACCTCCCATCGCTCCTCCGTCAGTTCCCATGCTGTCGTAGCCCCCCATATCGGAACCTCCCGGCTCTCCGCCGAGTCCCATACCACCTTTTCCGCCGCCGTATCCCCCCATCATTCCACCACCTGTCCCAGTGGCTGGCGCGGCTGATGTATTCAGTCGGACTTGATAAACCTCCAGCATCAAATTTGCATTGCCACATTCAGCAATCAAGGTGCTCAAATGATTCGGATCAATCTTCAATCGCATCCGAATGGGAACTCGTTTTGCCACCGCATCA
>JBEBHM010001097.1:0-2271 GCA_040080875.1 Pirellula sp. | reverse complement strand
CCGACGAGCGTGGATGGGAGTGGGACTACTGGGACCGCATGTGCCATCTGGACCTGCGCACATTGGAAGGCCACACCTCAAGCGTCAATGGCATCGCCTTCAGCCCTGATAGCTCGCAAATCGCTTCGGCCAGCACCGACGGTACGATCAAGCTATGGGAAACCGCTACTGGCCGGCTGATTCGTACGATCGAAGGCCATCGTGCTCCCGTAACGAGTATCGCTTTTCATCCCGACGGCAAGACCATAGGTGCCGGTGATGCCAAAAATTTTGCTATTCTCTGGGATAGTCATACCGGCCAGGAACTACACAAACTTCAGCACGATTTTGCGATCAACTGTGTCGCGTTTTCTCCCAATGGCGATTTGTTCGCCACAGGGACTTTACGATCCAAAGAAGGCAGTCATCGAATGATTTGGAGGGTAGCCGACGGTTCGCAGGTGAAGTCTTTCTCCAAGCCGAACCAAGTTCGAAGCATTTCATTCAACGGCGACGGCACGCGGATAATTTGCGCAACGGACCCAGACATTGAATCTTGGGAAATCGAAAGCGGCCAACTCTCGATTATTGCATCACACAGGACAATGAAAGACAACAACTTCGAATTTGAACAGGTAACTTCAGCCATTGTCAGCCCTGACCAAAAAACATTGGTCACCGCATCCATGGATCGGGCCGTCAAAATCTGGGACATGGACTCGAAAAGGGAGTTACTTTCCATTCCTGCACACAGGGAAGGAATAACGAGTGTCGCCATTAATGCCTCAGAGAATATGATCGCTTCAGCAAGTGTTGACCGATCGATTCGGGTTTGGAACTCAATTACGGGGACTGAGCAGCTCGTGTTGCGCGGGCATTCTGGGGCGGTTCAACAAGTCGCCTTCTCGCCCGACGGATTCAGACTCGCGTCTGCAAGCCGCGACGGTACCGTAAAGATATGGGATTCAACACTGCGGATGGACTTCCGAGCCTTGCTTGCATCGTACTCATGCCATTATTTGAGCCACAGCTTTCGGCCGGAGGGAAATGAAATCGTTTACGGTCGTTTCTTGAACGGAATAGGCGACATTGGCCCTTTAGCTGAGGTTCGCGATGCCTCTTCGCATGAACTGATTCGCGAATTTCACGGAGGCCATCGTCACTGGATCCGCTCGATCGTAATGAGCAGCGATGGAAAGCTGTTGGCAACGGCCGGTGGCGACAGCGTCCTGATTCGAAACATGGTAACAGGAGAGAATTTGCATGAAATAAAAGGGATTCCGCGAGTACTTAACGGTGGATTGCTCTTTTCGCCCGATGGAACACTTCTTGTCGTTCAATTCCCTGATGTTGACAAGCAAAACAATCGAATCATTCCTTCGCAGAAAGTCTATGACACCGCAACCGGTAAACAGCTCTACGGCAGAATTGCAAACGTTGGATGTGTTGCGTTTACGCGAGACGGCGGCATGTTGGCGATCGCTTCGAAAGAGTCGATCGAATTTATCGAGCCGAAAACCGGGAGCACAATTCGCTCTTGGAAACACGCGGGCAATGCGACCAACCTGCATTACAGTCCTGACGGGAAGTTCTTGGCCGCCAACACGAAAACGACTGACGTTTGTATGTGGGACGCCTCAACGGGACGGTTGATCCGAGAAATATCCAATGCTGGAAAACTGATCGGTTTTTCTCCAACGGGATTGCGAGTTTTTTCCGTGCCGCAACGTGAAAGCCTGAATGTCTGGGACGTAACAACCGGTGACCTGTTGTGCATTATTGCATCTCCCAAACGATCGACATTCAGCGAGTCCGCGATCAGTGCAGACGGTAGTCTCATTGCAATTAGGAACATTCCGGACATCGACATATTGGACGTTCGTCCATTGACCAAGGAAATCAACGTACAGCGTGAAACTCAATCCCTTGCTGCAAAACTGCTCAAGTCTCCATTTGGCGAACCACCCCAACTGCTTGAACGGAAATCCGAAGTGTTGGCTCGACTAAAGGAAATCAAAAGTGTGCCGGAGGCTGTCCGCCAATCTGCCGCTCGATTAATCGAGGCTACCCTACGACCATACGACGAGAGTATGGAATTAGTTTATGTTGCAGGGGGATTGCTGGAGGGCGATGATTTAACCGACCCAACGAGACCAACCTATTCGGATGGTACCGGCCTGCCAACCCTTGAGCAAAGCAAACTCGCACTCGAATACGCAGTGAAAGCGTTCGAAATCGATGAGAACGTTTTTTCGACGGGTACGCTTGGTACAGCGCCTGTCTCTTATACAC
>JBEBHM010000355.1:0-8682 GCA_040080875.1 Pirellula sp. | reverse complement strand
GTCGAAGAAGTAAAGCACCGTTTGGACAATCTGCGCGAGCGGCTCGCGATCGCAAGCCACCATGCCGCATGCACAGAGGTCTCAAAGTCGATCCAAATTGGCAGTAAGTTCGCCGCTCGAATCGTGGGAGTCCGATTCCCATGATTCCCGAGAGAAATCGACAAGCCATCGAATCGATGTTGCGAGACGGCATGTCTCACGAAGGAATTGCCCGTCGAGGGTATCCGCTCCATCAAGTACGAATAGTCGCACTTGATATGGAGCAACCAATTCTTACACGCCAGTTGCGGAAGGCTATTCGCTGCCGTCATTGTGGCGGACGTGTTTACATCGTGCATCGATCGGATGAGCGGTGTTGTTTGGGGTGCGCGATCGAAGCGCGTGCCCGTTTGGACTCGATTACGTTGGGTTTATCAGGGTTTATCAGAGGGTGAAGAAAAATGGCAAGGAAATCAAAGTCACAGCCTGCGGCTCAAGCGGCAACGACCGAAGAGCAACTCAAGCGTTTAGAGCAACTGTTCGAACAGTTGACGCATTTCACGAAATTGGTTTCCGACAATGATGACGCAATCATCGAAGCCAAATTCGAGGTCGAAGAAGCCCAAGCGAAACTAGACGACGCAAAGCAGAACCTGCGGGCTCTGGAGGGCATGAGAGACGGAGCCAAGCACAACCTCTACCGCTTCCTGAGCCCAAAGAACGGAGCATTCGAGTTCCTGCCGCTCTTCGACAAGATGGCCGAGACCGACGAAGTCGTGCACGGTCGCGGGTCGACGCAATGGCGACAAGAACCAGTTGCAGCCCTTAAGCTTTCTCTTCCGGCGCTGCAGATCCTGAACGATGCGGACATCATTCTAGTTGGACAGCTTCAAGACCGCGTCATGAAGTCCGCTAGTGATTGGTGGAAAGACTTGCAATTAACCGGTGGCCAAGCCGCCGCGATCGTCGATCGTCTGAACGATTTTATTTTCGAACACACAAAGTAGGACGGCGATGCAATCTTTACCAAGGTCTAAAGTTCTGCCCGAAAGTGTCACGCTGGAGAAGCCCGCTACGGCTCTGGCTTCGCTAACGACCACGGACGCAATGCGGGTCCTAAGTGACTCGGTAATCTCGCAATGGAAGCGGGTTGCTGTTTTTGAGCGACTTTCGAAGCACGGAATCTATCCTATTCGAAACGTCTTGATGTACGGGCCTCCGGGAAACGGCAAGACAACGGCTTGCCAGTGGCTGGCGGGTTGCCTAGACGCGCCGCTGTATCGCGTACGCTGCGAGGCTTTGGTCTCATCAGCCCTCGGCGGATCAGCCAAATCCATGCATGAGACGATGCAGTTCCTTGCCAACGCGGGCAAGAGCGTGGTGCTCTTTGACGAAGTAGAGAGCATCTTTCCAAGCCGTGCCAATAATGATGATTCATGCAGTCGAGAACTAGCGTCATCAATGACCGTCTTTTGGCAAATGATCGATCGCTGGACTTCACCGCAACTGTTTTGTTACGCGACCAACATGCCTGAGACACTGGACCCGGCCTTGATGTCACGGTTCGAACTCAAGCTGCAATTCGATCCGCCAACGCCCGAGCAAAAACTATCCGTCCTTGAGTATTGGTCGGAAGTGTTACATGAATTTTCGCCAGATTTGTGGGCTTCTGAGCTAGCTGCATTGGAATACGAGAGCTTTCGAGAGCTTTGGCAATGCATTGCGGACCGAGTCCGTCACATCGCAATCAGCAAGGAGTAATTTCTATGCGATTATTTGGAATCCGCCACATTCGCTGGCTGTACCTTTCGTGGAGGGTGCATCGCTACGCACGAATGTGGGGGGAACACGGGATTGGCCTCGGCGTGCCAAACGAAGCGGATTTGATGCGTCTCCAAGACGTCTGGGAGGGCAAAGCATGACAGCCAACCCCAATTTGTTGTTTGTTGAGGTTGTCAACTCGCCAGATGATGCGCCCAACTACCGTCGCGATGATTGTGACGTGCGAACGGTGAGCATCGACAAATGCATCATCGTCAAAAACGGAATGGTGAACGGCAAAGCTACTGTCGACTTCCAAATCTCAGCGCAAGACGGTAGTAAGTTCGTTGCCATGCTGACGGGAAAACTTGTGAAGTACTTAGCGGCCATGATCGAAGGAGCGGAGACATGAGCCAAAGCCAAAAGCTGTTTGATTTCTCACGTGGTGACCAGTTGGGCCTATTGGACGCAATAGAGATTCCGGACGCGCGCGAGATATCTGGAGCCACTGCCAAGAGTGTGTTGAGAGCGATAGACGGATTTGGCGCTAGGTGCTTCGCAGCCTCAGCCACCATTGCGGCCACCGTCCATCGCTCAGTTCGCACCGTCAAGCGAGCCCTGTCTCGCCTGGAGGCGCTTGGGTTGGTCGTACCAGACGACCGAAAGAGGCGGTTCAACGCGAATCTATCCGCGACTGTGTGTCGACGGATCGATTGGACCGAAGTTGAGTTGCAAGTTCGACGACAGCAACGACAGGGCACCAGTTCCCCGTCTACCGTGAGCGCCAGTTCTCACGGTGTTAGTCCGAAAGCAGCCGTGAGCACCAGTTCTCACGATAATCGTGTCGGCGCCAGTGCCGATATTTCCGCAGGCCCAGTCCCTGCGATTGCCGCCGCGCATGGTGCCATGGTGTCCGCGCATGGTGCCGCGCATGGTGCCATGGTGTCCGCGCATGGTGCCATGGTGTCCACGCATGGTGCCATGGTGTCCGCGCATGGTGCCATGGTGGCACCCAATCCGTATATAACCGAAAGAACCGCCCCCAATCGGTTATCGCGCGAGCCAGAACAGGCGGCGGCGGATTCTTTGGATTGGGATTTGGTTTCCGAGCGGCTATCGCGATTGGGAGTGGATCGCACCACCAGCGCTATCCGAGCTGCACGCGATCGCGGATTGGATTGCAGCCAAGTCCTATCGATCCTGGACGAGTTCGAGCGGCATCGAACTCGGTTTCGCAGTGCCGGTGCGATCCTAGATCGCATCAAGCACGGAGCATGGTGTGCAAAGATCCCAACGGGTGCGGAGGTGGAATCAGCCAAGAGCAAGAGCGAGGAACGTAACGCCACCCGACTACGCGCACGGATCGAATACGAGTTGAGTCGAGAATGGCGGCAGAAAAAGATTTACCACACGAAATCGAATGCTGAAATCAACGCTGAGATCGATCGGAGATTGCGAGCGATGGAGAAAGCTAAATGAAGGAGAGTCCAATCCTTTTCAACGCTCCAATGGTGCGAGCGTTGCTTGATGGTCGCAAGACGCAGACTCGACGGGTTTTGAAGCATGGTTCGTCCACCACTCAACCGCTTAGGATAGGACCACACCCATACTCTTCTGGCAAGTACTTGATTGAGCGATGGGAAGAGACTGAGCGATCGTTTACAAACTTCGGTCGAACTGATTGCATCAAGTGTCCATTCGGCAGCGTTGGAGACACTCTTTGGGTGCGAGAGACATGGTATCCGTGTAGCACTTTTGACCCGACAGATGGGATAGGAGCACTATATCGGGCTGACCCTTGGAGAAACGGCAATGAGCCGAGCGTGAAGTGGAAGCCATCTATCCACATGCCACGCTGGGCTAGCCGTATCACGCTAGAGATAACCTCTGTTCGCGTCGAGCGGGTGAACGACATCAGCGAAGAGGACGCAATCGCTGAAGGCTGCGTGCGAGAGAAAGTAACGCAGGCGTGGGTTGATGATTGTGAGCCTGGATCAAAAGCACGGGAACTAGCCGAGATACTCAAGGGTGGCTATATGACCGCGCGGTGGGTATTCGAAAACCTCTGGTCGTCGATAAACGGCAAAGGCTCTTGGGAGTTAAATCCGTGGGTTTGGGTCATCGAATTTAGACGGGAATCATCCAATGCCAATGGATAGGACCAAGTATCCCGATGATTGGGATGCGATCGCGTTGGCCATCAAGGAGCAATCGGGGTGGCGTTGCGAGAAATGCGGCAAACAATGTCGTTTTCCAGGCGAGCAATTCGACACGCATCGTCGGACATTGACCGTGGCTCATATCAATCATGTGACCATGGATTGCAATCCAACAAACTTGGTCGCGTTATGTCCGGCATGCCATCTTGCGTACGATGAAGTTCGCAAGGCCATGCAACGCTTGGCGCGGAAGCGAATCAAACGCGATTTGAAGAACGTCCTTTTCCGATGAAAGCGCGAGAATCAAGAACTGCCGAAGAATAATTGCATTCACCTTCCTGGAGAATACGTGACGTAATACCCATTTGTAAATAAATGGTCTTTGCAATTTCTTGGAAGAAATCGCGATAATCCTCGCAAGGTGGGCGGAGCGTAGGAACCTTTCTTTCGTGTGTCACCCGCCTACGCTCGGCATGGCTGAATCAGTCGCGTCATCCCTCATGCCTCCTGCCTGCTTGAACAACTCAGCCGATTCGTTCAACAGACTTGCTGCTTCGCGCTGTTTCTTCATCGCCAACTCCAAAACAGCGTGCTGACGCGACAAATACATGTGACGTGAATCAATATCAAGAGATCTGAATTCATCACGGCATTTTAGGCACGCGACCCTATCAGTGTTAAACGACTTGGAGAGAATCGAAATTACCTCCCCACAATCGACTCCTCGATAATTGTGAAACCAAACCGTATCGCCGACTTCCACTTTCATAATCACACCTTAGGGTATTCGTGGCTAACGTCGCGGCGCGGGGTGCCGCATGTTTTGCAATCACAGTACCGTAGCACGACCAGCGTGTACGGATCGCCGTTGGGCTGGATACCGTAACAGTGCCATTGCGTTTTGCGGTAGTACTTTGTGCGGGCCGTGCTCGAACACACGGGGCAACGCGATACACCCAGGGTGCCCTCGGCGTACTTACGATTCGGAATCCCTTTGCGCGAGCGTGGTTTCGACGGTTTGCGGTCTGGCGCCTCTTGCCTCCGAGCTTTGCCCATCGAATGGATTCCTTCCGCGATAGTGATAATGGCGGCGAGGCGCCAGTCCGAGCCGTTCCGCCGCCAAGGCTTGCACCGATATGTCACGCTGTGCCGCTTCAGCATGTATCGCGTCTAGCTCTCGTCGCGTCAATCGCACAAACAACACGCTGCACTTGGGTTGATTGGTGAGAGTTGAGGGTTGAGCGTTCATTTGACCTTTCGTAATTCGTCCAGAATCGCGATCCACGTACGTCGCGTGACCAGCACTAATTCGCCCGATTGAACGGCTGGAATGACGGACGCTTGGTCGATTTCGAGCGCCGAGCGTCCCGCGTCTTCAGGCAACGTAATCGTTCGATCGCGCCGGAGCTTAGGCAACCCCCGGTCGAATGCGAATAAATAATTTCTCAACGCGATCTTGCGTGGCATTAGTCGTACGCTTGGCGAGTGAATAATGGCAAATCCAGGGTTTTAACTCTCTCCAATTCCGTGCTCAATTGCTTTATCTTGGATTCGAGAGCCGGAACGATCGCGCGTTGTTCGACGACGCGATGAAACTCGCCGATCGATTCGCGTAGCTCGTGACAGTGCTGTTCGACCAGCGATTCGGCTTGCCCCTGCAATTGGACAACGCACTTGTTCGCGTCGTCACCGTCGGCGAGTTCGGCGTGCAATTCGACTTCGGCCTTGAAGTTCGAGAACTGGAATTTTGGATGCGGCAACGTACGAGAGGACCGCACGGAAATAGCTGTTACTTGCATAGGTTTGAGGTGGTTTGGGATGTTACGCGACCAATTTGGTACCGCGTCGTTTGCGTTTGGGTCTGGGCATAGCCAGAGGATTCGATTCGAGACGGGCACCGCGAATCGACGCCAACACTGCCGACCAATACAATCCGTCCCACCAGTGGTTGTCCGGTTTGCTCGGTGGCAGTTTCCATTTTTCGATCGATCGACCATCGCTCGATAACGTGCTCGGTTTCTCCGCCCGCCAATGCTCCGCGATCAGCCGGTGCTCGGTGGCGAGCTGAGGACGATACAACGATAGTGATCCAGGGTCACCCGTAGCAACGTTGAGACGGGCATTCACAAAGGATTTGAACTGATTGCTGTCTGCGATGCAATGCCGACCGCCGCCCGCACTCGGTCGGACAATCCATCCGTCCCCCCGCAGTTCGCCTGGCTTCTCAGTCCACTCGTTGATGTGCCGGTCGCCGACGTCGAACCCTTTGCCTTGACAAGCGAGCAACTGAGCCCGCCGCGCGTGCGAATCGACTACGGCTTTGACAGTCTTGGTCGACGGTCCCCACGCTTGGTCAACACCGATCAGAGCGGGCGACATTCGCACGCCACCCGGCGAAACGTACTCGTGAGCAGCCAGTTGTTCAACTAAATCAGTTAGGCCGCGATGCAAGCGTCCCTCAAGGCCTGCACGTGGATATTTTCGCGATAATTTGTTTTGGGCACCACGCAACGAAAAGTGCTTGGCGACTTGCTCGGGCCAAGTGCCGTAGTCAAGCACCCAACCAGTAAAAGAGGCTTGCGTCCAAGCAATCATGATCCAATAGAGCAATTCGCCTTGGACGTCGATGAAGCCCGTGATTAAGTTCGCTTCGCGTGGTAGTTCGCCTCGCGTGTAGTTGTGTAGTTTCGCCTCGATTGCATCGACCGAGAGCATTTCGACATCTACCGATTGCTCCTTGGGTTGATTCTGGAATTCGGCATCAAACGTACCGGGCGAGCGTAGCTTCTGGTTGAATGCGGATTGCAGGCCTGAAATCTCGCCCGGCTTTTTTCGCGCCGGCCAAGCGACTGCCGATCCTAGGTCCATCTCGTTTTGATTGGCCGAGTAAAAGGCCGTAGCCTTGGCGATATTGCCGTCGGTGCGCAGGCCCTCGGCACGCAGGACGGCGTATTGCTCCCATAGGTCCATGCGCTCGGGCCAAGCGTAAATCATTTGATATCGCTTGCCCTGCCAATCTGGGAACTTTTCGCGGTCAAGCAATTGGTCCGCGACGTCGTTCTCGGCGATGACCGTGACGGTCGCAAAACCAGCGATCGAGACGTCAGGTCCCGCGAGTCCAAGCACGGCACCCGTGATGATCGAAAGCCGACGGGCAACCTGTGTGGTGGAGACTGCCGAGCGGTCGGTTTGCGGATCGTCGAGGATGAACAGGTCGGGACGGACTTGGGCACCATTGGCGGCAGTGTGCACCATGCCACGCACGCGGCCAAGGATTCCGCAGCATTCGATAATCGCCCCGGAACAGAGCGTCAATCGATCAGAGACACCGTTTTCTGAGCAGGCTGGAGGCTGGAGGCTGGAGGCTGGAGGAAGAATGGGAATGTCGGCAATCGTAGGCAGGACAATGCGTGGGCCTTTCCATTCGATGTGTGTACGCTTGCCCAAGTACAATTGGCCGGTAGCACGGTTGCCGCGCCCATCCAGTTTGCGAATCGGATAGACCGCTTCCGGAAACAACTCCAAGAGCTTGTCGTTGCTCTCCAACTCACTCTTGAGCGCTACGAGCAACTTGATTGCCGCATCGCGGTCGGCACCGATCAGGGCGACGTATTTGCGGCGACCGGTAAGAATTGCCCAAAGGCAAGCGCATTGGACGAGCGTTGTCTTGCCACTGCCACGCGGCATGGCCAACGTGTAGAGCATGCCGTCGTCGATGCACGCTTGCATGCGTGCGATAACCTCCAGGTGGTCCTCCGACCAACCGAGATTAAACCGGCGTGGAAAACACAATTCGCAAAACAGTCTGAGCGATTCCGTGACACGCGCACGCAACTCGACGTCACCACACGGCGGAATCGTACCGATATCGCGCCCGGTGCGAGATTGATCCGCTTGGCGTTCGCGTTCGCGTTCCTTGCGTTGTTGGTACCGCGTCGTCGTAGCGGCTTTGGCTGCTTGGTCGGCTTTGACCATGCGGGGGTTCAGTCTTCTGGTTCGACGCGCTCGGCGATCATGCGAGCGAATAGGACGAACGCGGCCACAAGCACGCCGAGCTGCCAAAGGGCATCGGATAGGGAGATCATGCGCGGACCCGAATTAGTGGAGACAGGAGCCATTCCAACGCCCGCCAGAATCCGACCAAATCGAGGATCGGATTTAGCCAATCGCTCATCACGCAATATTTCACCTCGAATGGTGAACGATGATGTTGGCCATGATGTTTCGGCGATTGCAACAGGCCAGTTTCTTGGAGGGCGAGAATTGTGGGATTGCACCGTTGATGCGCCCAGGCGTGAATCTCATTCGCTTGGCTTACGAACAAGATGACGAGACAGTACCACGACAACCCGTCGCACCATTCGGAGATATAGGCACGGAAGCTTGTTGGCGCACAAACGATCAGCAGCACAAGAGCCACGCCTGCAGGAATGATCGTTGTGTAGTTGCGCGACCAATACGACTGATTGAGGAACGCCGACGGCTGCGCGTGATGCAACTGATTTGGCTTGGCGATGTAGTCGCCAACAATCGGCCAAGACACGTCGAAATAGCGGTCTTCGAGCCAATGCCAAAAGCCAGACAAAAAGTCAGCCATCAGCCAAGCGGCGATTATCCACCCAAATGTTTCCATGATGCGCTTGCGAGATCAGAGTTTCACGAACGAGATCAGAGTTTCACGAAACGGCTACCGACGAATCCGACTCCCGCGCCGGCCACGAAAGTCACGAGCAAGACCAAGACGAACTTCAGGCCGTCTAGGATGGGTCGGTCCCTCAGGATG
>JBEBHM010001096.1:0-2272 GCA_040080875.1 Pirellula sp. | reverse complement strand
ACAAACGACCGAGTATAATGTGGTCGCGCCTCCGACGGAAACCGAAGCGAGATTAGCTTGCTAAACCAGCGAGGGCGTCTGCAATTTCGAATCGCACCCCCAAGCACTGCGAGTTTCATTCGTTCAATGTCTGTGATGTTTCCGTCGAAGACGGAGGCAATTTCTTCAGCAAACGGCTCGTTCTCGCTGATCGAGTCTGCGACGACTGCAAGGACGGTTGCTTGAGCTTCGTCGATACGTTCAGGGATGGGTAGGCCACTTCCGGTTAGTCCCGCTGAAGTCATTTTACGAGGATTTGGACAAGTGGATTCGACGCCGCGTGCGCGCCTGTTTCTGGCAGCAATGGCGCAACCCACGAACCCGAATTCGTAACTTGCTCAAGCTAGGCGTTCGGGAGCACGAAGCCTATACGCATGGCAGCAGTAGCAAAGGCCCTTGGGTGATGTCATCAAGCAAAGCCATTCACAAGGCCTTTGTCTACCGACTACCTAACGCAGTTAGGATTATCAAGTCTATCAGCAATCTGGACCAAGCTTGCTTCTAAGGTACGAACCGCCCCCGCAATCCTTTGCGTTCCACAACGCGGTCGGACCCGCATGCTAGGTGGTGTGGCAGGGGCCCGCAGCAATGCGGCCCCTATGCCGATCATGGTTCGTCCACCTAGTCTTTGCCAAGCCTACAATCGATAGTTCTCGGGTCTTGCCGACAATCGAGTACGGCCACAATCTGAATTTCTTCTGCAGTAAGTTGATAGCAAATCATGTAAGGAAAGCGTTCGGAAATCAACCGGAAATAGTTTCCTCGCCGCTCGTGAATACCAGCAAAGCGTTCAAGCCTCTTAAAGTCGTCGAAAAGGCAATTGACAAAATAGTCACCGAGTCCATCATTCTGGCGATCGTAAAACCTCGATGCTTCGAGGATATCTAATCGTGCCTCAAGAAGGAGTCTTACGATCATTACGCCATCCTTGAATCTCCTCGAAAGCCTCCTTGAGTCCCAGAGCCTTTCCCGCCAAGGGATTCGCTAGTCGCCTATTCACTTCGTCGTCATGCCAAGACGGCGATTCTAGAGTGTTACCGTCAGTTCGCAGGTCGCGCCAAATCAATTCCATTGCAAGCAGTTTTTCAGGCCGCGAAAGCCCGGCTACAAATGCTTCTACAGTCATACTTCACCTCCAGTAATCGATTGTACACGCATAGTCCAAACACAGCAATAAACGAAGCTACTGCCATCCACGAGCATTTCGCAAGAATTCTCGCGATTCACGACAACTAATGAGCTCGTCGACGAAGGTGGAATTTTTCCGGACGAACGTTTCGATTCACCCAGCGGTGGGACGAATCATTGATTTGTAAGTGCACCTGATCGCCGCTTATTGTTATCCGCACATCATATCTGATGGCAATCGTTGGTTACCCCGTTCTTTGAGCATCCCGCAACAGTATGATGGACGCATCAATGTCATTGACGTCGCGTTCATAGTTCGGATGCTCCCGGATCAACTCCAGTGTAGCGATTATCGCATTTCGTTGTTTGTTGGTCAAAAGGTTTCGCCAACCTTCGGGATGTTCGTCAGAGCGAAATAGACGGTCGATGAAGCCGTAGGGATGTTTGTCGTTCAATTCGGCAATCAGGAACGCCGGAAGATGGAATAGGAAGCCCTGCGCATTAAAGAATGAAGGTGAAGAATAGCATCGTTCGAGATCGGAGCACGAAATGCGTCTCCAATCAAGTTTCTCATCGGTTGCACGGTATCGCCGCAGTTCTTCATCGCAGGCATAGTCGTCTAACCCATTAGCCTCGAATAATCCGATGCCGTCGCCCAATTGCGTGTCGGCGAATGCGTCTTCGATTTGCGTAACAACATCATCAACGCGTGGAGCAAAGTTCTGTACCCAGCTCGAAAATGCGTCGATCAGCCGCTGGTCACGTGTTTGGTCTCGTAATTCGTCAACGTCAAGCTCGTCTATGCGAAAAGAACGATCGTCAGGCATCGATTTGTCGAATCACTTCGAAGGGGTAAACGTAACAGTTCACCGGTCTTGCGTAGGGTGGTCCAACAGCCGGTGTGCACTTCATTGTAACCGAAGTAAAACAAGGAATTAGCAAAAGCAAAACCGTTGGTTTTTGCTCAAACGAATCCGATGGTCACAAGACTGAGAAAGCAGCCCAGCGCGTCTTTGAATCGGTGGAACGCTATCTGACTCGCAAGCTTCATCTGGTAGTCAATCACCAGAAGAGCCGTGTCTGCTCAGCCAAGGGGATCGAATTC
>JBEBHM010000354.1:0-8684 GCA_040080875.1 Pirellula sp. | reverse complement strand
GTATTGCGAATTGCACCATTGGCAACGTTTCCGACGACAACGGGAACACGAACTTCTTGCGTTGACGCCTTACTCATATTCACAACGATCGAGACAATTCCCTGATCTTCCCAAACAGGAGTTCCGTTGTCGGTCGTAAACGAAATGTAGTTCTTGTCGTCATCGTTGATGGTCACAACTTGGCTTAGCGTATTTCCCGGTAACACGACCGATTGGCCTGCCAAATTCAATTTAAGATTTACCTGTTCCGTCGGCTCAACCACATTGTCATTGACGATCGTCATGGTGATCGTCGACGTTGTTCGCGATGCAAGACTTCCAGAAAGTCCGTCAAAGTGGAAGACACTTGAACTCGTCGTGTAATCGCTCGTTAGGCTTGCGAGAGCCAAGTCGCTGGCTACAAAGGTGAATGGAATATCGATCGCCGAAACGGCGGGCGATGAAAGTGTGGCTACGATGCTCACTACCGAGAACGGCGATGCGTTTTCCGCCGTTGTTTGAGCGACTTTAGTAAGGGTGATCGACGGGGCGTCATTGTCCTGAATGACAATGGTTCGCGTCGAAGCTCCCGTCAACGACTTAACGGCATTCGTCGGCGTCCCCATGGTAATGATGATTGACTCTCCAAGCTCGACGACGGCATCATCGTAAATTTGTACCGGGATAACGATCGACTGTATTCCAGCTGGGATTGTATAGCTAAGTCCACCGGCCAGTAGGTAGTCCGCGCCGACCCCAGGCGTTGCAGAACCACCGTGCGTAATCGGGATCGTTACCGGTAAATCCGAGAGTCGATCCAGCTTTGCAAGGACATTAATCGTCGTGTTGGTTTCGCTGACAATGTCATTGATTTTGTCGAATTGGATGCTGGGAAGTAGATCGTCGTTAGAGATAGTTATTGTCGTCGAGATTGGAGTCGTTGCACCGACCCCGTAGCTGCCGCCAAGTGTCAACAAAAATGACTCGTTCGCCTCGTTTCGATTGTCGTCGACGATCGTTACGAGCAGGTTGCTCGTTGTCGTGTTTGGAGCGAAGGTAACCGTTGTTGAACTGACAGTGAAATCGGTTCCTTGGGTGGCTTGAATTCCCTGAACGGTGATCGGCAACGAAATCTCATACGGAAACGGTGAATCGAGTTCGATTTCAACGGCTAATGTCCCACTATTTTCAGTGACAGATTGAGTTTCGATCGCAAATCGAACTTGCCGTGAAGTGTTTCCAAAGTTGATATTTTCGATGCTCTGGTTCGTGATCGATACCGATTGATAACTATCCAGCAAGCTTGGCAATCCGCCGACATTTACTGCCGGTCCGTCTGGAAATGTTGCTGCAATCGTGGTCGGTTGTTCCCTTCGAATAACATAGCTACCTGCATTCACGCCAAGCGAATAGGCTCCTCTTTCGTCGATTGGGGTATTTGGATTGTCGATTTCCGATACATAACTTGTTTCGTTCGGATCTCGCGTGCCATTGTTATTTAAGTCAACATAAACAGTTACTCCCGACATTCCCAATTCGCTGGGTTCACGAACAGCGTTCGCGTTCGCGTCGTTCCAAACTGTTCCTGAAATAGCGTATAGCGGAGGCAAAAAGACAACCACGTCATTTCCATTGCCGCCAACGTAAGTGATCCGGCAGTTAACACCGTTGACGACAAGCGAACTCCCTTCTGACAAGCCATTGAAGGTACCTACAACAGCACCAGTCGAATCGTTTCGAACGATGACGAAGGAATCGCCGGGAACGGGAACGTAATTGTTAACTACGTTGGCACTCAACGTCATGTTGGCAAGGTTCGGAGCAGTGTCTACAACAAGCTGGTCGGAAACCACACCAAGATCAACTTGCAGTGTTGAATTCGTTGAAGCACTGACGCCGCTAACATTGAATGTGCCTCCCGAGCCAACTGCACCTGGGTTGATCGACCCACCCCCGAGCGTGACAACTCCGACGCGACCAATTCCGGTGAGCAACCCGCCTGCGGCGACATTGGTCGTTGCAGGACCTATTGACGCTCCGATGGACAATTCGCCAGCGTTGATCGTAGTCGAGCCGGTGTACTCGTTGGTCCCGGTAAGCGCAACCGTGTCAACAGTGGTCTTCAACAAGCCCACGGGGCCGGCCAGAATCAAACTGATGGATCCTTTGCGGACATCGAACGTACTTGTCCCTGTCAGTTTACCAGTTCCGTTACCCGTGACGCTGCCGTCGGTTAGGATGAGTTGGTCGATGGTTTCGAGGTTGGTCCCCATTGCCAACGTCGCACCGCCAGAAACGTTTACATCGGCGGTGTCATTGATACGGTCGGAACCTCCAAGCGTATACGTGCCGCCCGAGAGCGTGATGAGACCGGTTCCTGCATTCAATCCGGCCGCCGCGATCGTGATGTTGTCGGTTTCGACCAAGTTAATGCTGCCGTTTCCACTTGTAGTCGCCGCAATTGTTGTGGCCGCCAGTCGCAGAAAGTTGGTGGGTGTGCCGATCCCATTTGAACCGGCGTTCAAAATCACATCGTCCGCAGTCACATCCGTTCCGATGTTGTCGGCGGTGGATATCGCATTGCTGCTACCGGTGGTTAGGGAGACATCACCAGTTCCAGCGTTGATGAAACCGGCCACGTCAAGGGACACATCTCCAGCACCAGTAGATATGGAAACATTGCTGTTAATGGTGCTGATACCCGATACTCCGTCAACGGTCGTGATCGAAATTCCAGTTGCATCACGGTACACAAAAGCGGATGCGCCCGAAGTTGTGAGGCCTGCCAGATTGGACACTTCGTTGGTGGTGGAAGCGAGGTTTACGCTTGCTCCTTGCACGGCCAAATTCGAAACGATCAGCGACCCAGATGTTTCCGTAATGGCCCCGCCACTGCTGAGGGATATCGTATTAGTACCGGCCGGTGATATGCCAGTCGTCACTGTCAGGTTGCCGCTGTTCGCATCCCCAATGCGAATCTTACCAGCAATGACGGTGTCGAGTTCAGCGTCGGTCAGGCCGAGAGTGCCAGGGATGATATCGCCTCCGCCAAGACTGATAAGAGTGCCGTTTGTTTTTGGACGGAGCACAACTGAATTCGCAGCGGCATCAATCGAGGTAGTCGAGTTCAATCTCATTGAGTCCGCAACCAAAGTGACGGTCGGTGTGCCTATAATCGCGCTCACTCGAGCACCCGCTTCAAAATCGATGCCGTTCGAAACGGAACCAAACCCGCCAGTCCCTGTCACACTAATGTTGCCGCCGCTGGATGTAATTCGGACTCCAGCGCCGTCAAGTAGAACTCCATGATTAAAATTGCCCGGTCCGCTGTTACCACCGGCTCCAGTGCCCGATATCGTAACGTTACCAGTTCCTCCTGCACTGATTTCGCCTGTGTTATCCATGTAGATTCCATCGTTACCAATGGTGCCGATCGAACCTCCTCCGATACCTACGACAGAAACGTTGCCGCCACTCGAACGAATGTGCGAGTTCGTGCTCCCGACGTAGACGCCAAAGTTATTGGAGCCCGTGCCCGACGTGAAATTTCCCCCTTGCCCAGTGACGCTCACTGTGCCCGCTGAACCTGCAGTGATCTCGCTATTCGTTGATACAAATACGCCGTAGTTCTGTGCACTCGCGCCAGCACCTCCTCCTGTACCATTGGCTAAAACATTTGCGCCACTTGAAGTTATCCACGATGATGTGTTGACATGGATCCCAATATTGCTTGGCCCTGAACCCGTCCCACCGATGCCAGTCACTGAAACTGTGCCACTTGTTCCCCCCGATACGATACTTCCAGAACGCAAAAGCACTCCCACTGGGTCTATGCCGCCTTGCCCACCATTGCCAATCAACGTAACGTTTCCGCTTCCGGTTGATTGAATGGTCGCCCCGTTAACATCGATGGCATCGAAATCCCCAGTGGTTGTGCCGGCGTTATTCGCGCCAAGGATGATACTGCCGTTCACGGTGACTACGCTCGAACCGCTGGCCATTGCAATGCTCTTGCTGGCTTTGAGTGATGCCGCCCCGCTTCCCAATAGAATCAGGTTGGCATTCGTGCCAAACTGGATTGAATCCACGTCTCCGATAATGGCATCGTCCGTTATATCGACATCCAGGCTCTTGTTCGATGCAAACGTGATATCACCATTGAGATTGACCGTGTCGTTACCGGCATCACCACTGATCGTCAGCGAAGCGTTATAGCCCGCGTCAACGCTGGTGACCGTCACAACGTCATTGCCAGAGCCAGCGTTGATGGTCAAGCTACCGGTTGGATTGGTAAAGTAGACCGATTCGCTTAAGGTTGAATCGATGTTCGTCTTGCCGTCGGTTGCTATGCCGTCGGTAACCGAAATCGTTTCAGCCCCACCGTTGAACGTGAAGACGCGGTCGGTAGCAGAGAGATTGTCGAAGACCGGTTCCAGTCCTGTATAGCTGATTTGGCTGTTTCCGATAACGTCGACTGTCCCTGTTGACGCGTTGGTGAACGTGTGCGATACGTTGGCAAACGTCGCGCCACCGATTAGGGTCAGCGAGTCGCCGGTCGTTTGCGTGCCACCATCGAAAGCAATTGCCTTGCCGAAGTTGCCCGAAGAGAAGTCGATGGTCAACGAATCGTCTCCTCCTAGGGTGTTCACCTGGATACTGCCGGTGATGTCGCTCTGGAGGACATCGATCGTATTGGCATTGATCTGAATCGCATTCTCGCCGGCTCCGAGGAAGTTATTTGGATCGCTGATACGGACATACAAACCGTTCTGAGTGATCTTTAGCGTGTCATTCGTCGTGCCGCTTGCCGAATCAGTGATCACCAAATTGCCGCCGGCGATACCGACATCGGTGGTCGTGAAAACGAAATTCGCAAGCGATGATAATTCGGACGGAGTTAGGAACGCAGCCGCTTGTCCGCCAAAGCCAGACGAAGTTACAAGTGCATTGGCTGCGTCGATCGCTTGTTGACGAGTTGTACCGAGCACTGTAAACGATGCCAGTCGTTTGGTTTCGCCAGCAGCGAACGTCAGATTGTAAGTCCACTGAACGTTGTCCTCGGACACATTGACGGAGGCTGGCTGCAAGCCAAACGGACCATGCAGTAAATGCACAATCGCAGGCGTACCTCCCGTTACACTGGCATCGTCGGTCCCGAACCAGAGATCCGTTGGCTCCACAATAAAGTCGCCATCGGACGTGGCGAAGACGGAAGTCGCTGCGTCGGAACCGACGTTGCCGAGAATCTTGACTGGGACTGGGACCGTAATCGCACCGCCGGTTGGATTTGAGAAGACATCGGTCGTTCTCGCGAAGTCTTGACCGCCAGTGCTATTGACTGTGATTTCCCGCGATACGATAAGGTTTGCAAGAACACCGCTTGGAACAACAACTGTTTGATTTGAATCGTCGACCACCGGTTGCGGGATATTATTGACCTTCTCAACGCGGAGCGTCCCGCTTCCTGTACCGCTAGAGTTGAAGAAACTGAGTGCCGTCGAATTTGTAAGTGTTCGCAAGTCCACGACGCTTCCGGCGGAGAGCGTCAGCGAATCATCCACTTCCAGAGAATAAAACTGGCCACCCGCGATTAGGTTGTAGGTCCGGACTTGCTGCAGTACTCCATTGGCATACAGGCCCAACTGAACGTAAGCACCGCTCCCCACAATCGTTCCTCCCACATACACATGCCCACCCACATGGTAGGTGCCCGTCGCAGCCGCAGTATAAGTGGCCAGCCCCGGTACTGTCGCAAGAACATTTGATAGAACGCTCGTCGTCGTGGTCACGCTCTTAGTAACACTCAGCGCTGGACCAGAGCTCGGGATATCATTGACCTTCTCAACGCGAAGCGTCCCGCTTCCTGTACCGCCCGAGTTAAAGAAACTGAGTGCCGACGAATTAGTAAATGTTCGCAAATGCACAACGCTTCCGGCGGTGAGCGTCAGCGTGTCATCCACTTCCATGGAGTAAAACTGGCCTCCCGCGACTAGGTTGTAGGTCCGGATTTGCTGCAGTACTGGAGCATACAGGCCCAACTGAACGTATCCACCGCTTCCCCCAATCGTCCCAGCCACATACACGTGCCCATACACATGGTAGGTGCCCGTCGCAGCCGCCGTATAAGTAGCCAGACCCGGTACTGTCGCAAGAATATTTGGTAGAACGCTGGTCGTCGTGGTCACGCTCTTGATGACACTCAACGCAGGACCAATGCTTGGGATATCATTGACCTTCTCAACGCGAAGCGTCCCGCTTCCTGTACCGCTAGAATTGAAGTAACTGAGTGCTGACGAATTAGTAAACGTTCGCAAATCCACGACACTTCCCGCAGTGAGCGTCAACGTGTCATCTACTTCCAAAGAATAAAACTGGCCACCCGCGATTAGGTTGTAGGTCCGGACTTGCTGCAGTACTCCATTGGCATACAGGCCCAACTGAACGTAAGCACCGCTCCCCACAATCGTTCCTGCCACATACACATGCCCGCCCACATGGTAGGTGCCCGTCGTTGCCGCAGTGTAAGTGGCCAGGCCCGGTACTGTCGCAAAAGAATTTGATAATAGAACGCTAGTCGCCGTGGTCACGCTCTTGGTGACACTCAAGGCTGGGATCGTTGAACTAACGCTCGTCATCGGTACGCCACCGACTTCCAGTCGTCCTAGACCGTCGAATGCATTCCCAGTTCCTTGAGTGAGTTGTCCAGCGCCGAAACCGCCAAATTCGGGGTCAAGAACGAAGCCATTTGGAGAAGTCAGTGTAGTAGAGAGCGCCCCGGCGACAAAATCCCGCCGCCAGTTACCGGTTTCCAACCCATCGCCATCACCGTCCAGCCTGTTGCCCGCAGCATCCGTGATCAGATCTTTCACCGTCAGGCGGTAAACGTCCTCTGCCAGCGGTGTAGCAAAGTTTAGCGTGGCAGTGTTGCCTGAAACGGTGACCGAATTGGGCGTGATGATCGAGTCGGCATTTAACAGCAGCCCGTCACTGCCAGCCTGCTGAAGCTGATAATAGGAAGGTGTGCCAATTCCCGTCAGCGGTCCATTGAATGTGACGGTCATCGAAGTCACTCCCGCAGTGAGCGTGCCACTTGCTGTGAAGCTTGTCGATACAACTTGGCCGAGCACCGTATACGTCTGGCCGGTTCGGAAACTTCCGCTATTGTTGAGAAGACTGCTAATGGAAGCGGCGGATGTGTTAGCGGCAATTACATCTGGCTTACCATCATTGTTGAGATCCCCAAAGGATGCTCCAGTCGGCCCATTTCCCACGCCAAAAGCCTGCTGAGTTAGGAAAGTACCGTTGCCAACACCCTGAAGGATAGAGACCGATGAGCTATCTACGTTGGAGGTCAGCAGGTCGAGAATTCCATCTCCATTGGCATCGGCGATCGCCACTGATTGCGGATTGAGAGGCACCCCAAACGTCGACTGCGATTGAAACGTTCCGTCGCCGTTTCCCTTGAAGACGCCAACGGTGCTGGCGCCTAGGTTGGCCACCGCCACGTCCACATAACCATCGCGATTAAAATCAGCAACAGCCTGAAACGCCGGATTGGAACCGGTGGCAAGGGTCACCGCTGACTGGAGTGTTCCATTGCCGTTGCCTTTGAGAATGCTGAATGAGTTTCCGATGTAGTTCGTATTGACGACATCCAGGTTCCCATCGCCATTGAAGTCGGCCACTGCTACTGATATTGGTCCCGTTCCGGTGGTGTAGCTGACCATACTCTGAAATGTCCCATTGCCGTTGCCTGGAAAGATGCCGATAGTCGCGTTGTTGTAGTTGGCTACAACAATGTCCGGCTTGCCATCGGCGTTCATGTCGCCGATCGCCACAGAATATGGACCGAGACCTGACGCATACGTCACCTGGGCTTGAAAGGTTCCGTCGCCGTTGCCCCGGAGCACTCCCACGGTATTCGCAGAGTAATTGCAAACAATCAAGTCCTGCATTCCATCGCCGTTCAAATCGGCGGCAGCCACGAATACAGGATTGCCTGAGACGGGAAACGTTTGTTGAGCTTGAAATGTCCCATCGCCGTTGCCGCTAAGAGTTCCGACGGTGTTGCTGCCATAATTGGGCACGATCGCATCCAGCTTGCCGTCTCCATTAACGTCGGCCGTCGCGACAATATACGGTGAAGTGCTGGTCGAGAAGACCTGCTGCGACTGGTACGATATGGACGACGAGACCAACCCTTGATTCATGGCGTCGCGTATTGTCGTATTATCAATGAGGTTGACTCCAACCGTGCCGGCTCCACTGATCCCATTCACCGTGACGTTGTAAACCGAAGTGGAGACCGGTGAAACTACAACCGTCGATGTCGCTGTTGTGTTGCCCGTGGTAACGACTTGAAAGTCGGCGGCGTCCACTCCTGTGACAGGTTCACTAAACGTCACGGCAAACGTTGCAGACGAACTGCTCATGTTTGCTGGGGCCGAATTCGCTCGAACGATCGATTGGACTACTGGATTGGCTTTCGTTACCTGAATAACAAAGGCACGCTCATTGGAGAGGCCACCGGAATCGGCTACTCGGACGCGAACGTTGTAGCTCGATTTCGTTTCGAAATCCGGCGATGCATTGATGCGTAACTGCGTACCGGTGATATTGAATGCTGAATTGTCAGCCGAGCCTGACCCAGCCACTAACGAATAGGTAAAAGGTGCACCGACAAGCGAATCCTGAGTGCTGAATAC
>JBEBHM010001095.1:0-2274 GCA_040080875.1 Pirellula sp. | reverse complement strand
GTTGTCACAGAGTCAAACCAGCGTGCCTGGCGAGAATCTATCACATGCATATTGGGCGTCGTTGGAGTCGCGTGGGCAATACAGCATGTAGAGGTGGGTAGTACTCGCCACTACGCTTGCTTGATTCTTCTAGTTAGCATGGGTTTCATCGCTGGAATTGTTTGGGCGTTCACGATCACACGTGGAATGCTCGAATCACACCCGGCTGATGATGACCGATTCTGGAATGCAGCATTTCGATCGCAAGCAATGCTACTACGATATGCACCTCTATGGTACGCCACTCCGATTTGTGTTGCGGTGCTCTTGTTTGCCGTTCCCGGGAACTCTGGTAGTGAGGGTGTGGCAATTTCTATCGCCGCCGCAATCGCAACCATCGGCGTTTTCACCTTAGTCACCTATTTGAATCGCAAGTGCGCGGCACGGCTGGACCGTGACGCACTCCTTTTTGCGCAGACAGGCGGATAACAATCGCATGCACCGGAGTCGCGGGTCGGCCGTTTCTTCAAAGCAAGCATCACTTGCCGCGACCGCGGTGATGCGTACCGTTATCCTTTCCCATATTCCACAGCTTTTAATCTCTAGATTCCCAGACGTATACACGGTTGACGTTTGACATTGTATGCAATACAAGGATCGTAAATGAACGACTGGACATTTTCGTGTGCGCTGTACGAGGCATTTCGGCTCGGTGCCCTTTTGCAAAATCTGAAAAATGGCAACGTCAATACTTTGGACGAATTATGGGCGATGGAGACAAGTCTGGCGGAGTTGCTCAGGCAGGTTGCCGACGGTGAACTGATGCCCCTCGATACTCATGACCGTAAACAATCCAATATTTCTTCCGTCCGATCTGATATTCAACAGCAAGCCTCCAAGCTTCAAATGGCACATAACTATCGCATAGAGCAACTCGCGCGTCATGCCGAAAAGACGCTGGACAAAGATGACGGCGACGGAATCTGTGAATCAGGATAACAATCCATTGCATCGAAGTGGCGGATCGGCCGCTTCGAACTCTAGAAACTTTACTCGCCGCCACTCGATGAATGGTGGCGTTAATTGGCAAAGAACACTCCAATGGATTCTCGCCTGCCACGTGCTGTCTTCAGCGGAACATTTGGTGGCGCTCTTGTGGGCTTTCTGATTGGGGCGTACGTTGTGGTTCTTAGCAAAGACCACGTTCTTCACCGTGAGGACTTTTCGGTTGCGTTACGTTACGAGCAATCTCAATCACGATATGTGTCCACGGTACTATTGGCCTTTGTGGCCACTTTCGCTGCCATTGGCCCGTTTGTCGCCTTCGCATCTTTTGGTGGCTGGATCCGCCACGCCGTTTATGGGCTTGTATCCACCATCGGTACAGTGGTGTGCGTAACGCTCATGGCCGCAGCCATCACAGGTCAACAACCAATCAACATGATGAAAGGTTCCCCAAGTACCTATATCGACGTTGCCCGTTTGTATGCCATCCCTGTGGCAATCATCGTCGGGCCAATTGCTGGTATACTGGTCGGAAATTTCATTGGACGTCGCAGCGTGAACTCCACGCCTTGCGAAAAAGCCAATTAACAAAGAAATGCACGGGAGTTGCGGGTCGCACGTTTCCTGATGGTCAGGTATCCGGCCGCAACCCCGTGATTTCAGTCGTTACCCGCGACTAGCAGTCGAATTGAGATGTCCCTCCCGAAACGAAATCGACGCAAAGTAGAAGTCCGTGGCGATATGGATCATTGGTCGAAAGGATCACGCGGGGACAATGGGCGTGGTGTAGCCACTGTCCAGCATGAAAGCGGCACGGGATCGAAACTTATGATCGATCCTTACGGCGCAATCTTGTATGATGCTATTCCATCTGCAATAGAATTCGCGTTAGACAATGGTTGGGCTCCAAACGAGCCAGGTCCGCCATTCTGGATTGGCTACTCAATAACACCATTGCATCCTGCGTGTTTCGTTCTGCGTTCACCGACCGATCCGCCATTTTGGAAAGATGCGAACCGAGACGGTCTATTGCGTAAAGCTCGCGACGCATGGTACGCTCAAAACTGTTCACGTTTAATCAACTCTGCATGCCAACATTTGGACACGGAACGCGGGTAACCATCGGATGCACCAAAGTCGCCGAACGGTGCGTTTTAACGATGGAGAGATCACTCCGGCGACTTGGTGATCCGTTGGTGATCCGTGCCGTTGGACTAAACCGCTTCGCCAAAGGCATTCAGTCGCGGTTTGCGCTCGTCGTGTTCGATTGTAGCGCGTGCTTCCTTGCTC
>JBEBHM010000353.1:0-8688 GCA_040080875.1 Pirellula sp. | reverse complement strand
GGGGCGACCCGTTTCTTTGATCTCGAATCGCAATGATTTCTAGGAAGATACCAAAACTGAAATTGGTTGTGGTGCACGCACAGAAAACGAATCCGAAGTCAGGTCACCCCCCAATGGCTGGGTGGTCGCTTTGTTATGTCAGGCGGCCAGCAAACTTCATCGGCATGCTAATTTGAGGATTTACCAAGACCAGCGCATATCGAAAATCCATGTCGTATCAGTAAAACGCTCTCGAGAGATGGCCATCGACACCGAGCTTCCCACCTCAAACAAGCCAAAGTCCCCTTTTTGATCGACGGCGTAGTGCATCCCGGGAGTGAAGTAGAAAATCGAGTCGTGATCGATGGATCGCAGTACACCGGCCGCATTGGTTGCCATGCCATTGAGCACCGAAAAGGCCGCCAGTTCGACCGACGGAATCCAAGCATTGTGGTCCGTTTCAATCCAGACGCGGTTGAAACCCGTGGCAAACTTGAGCACCTGCCCTCCGTGTTGTGGGTCCGCACCGAGCGGGAACCAAAACTTCAGTTCGCCATGCATCCATGTGTTTTCTTGCAACTCGTTGCGAAACAACAATCCAGGCTCAAGTCCGACGTGACCAGTTCCTAATCCCGCCGCTGCATTTCCTGATGAAAAGTGCGTGCCAAAGTATTGCGTGAGCATCCACTGCTTGCCGTCCAACAAGACTGTTTTGACAATGAGCTGCATATCGCCCAGCCCGGCATGGTTTTTGTTGACCTGCGGATCGGTGGAACGAAATGGAACTTCAAATGCCGTGGAAAGCTTTTTGGAGCCCAATTCCATTCTTATCCTGGCTTCTTGATAATTGAGGACGGACTCACCTAAGGGCGGTCCTTTGACGCTCCCGGCTTTCGCCCAAAAATACTCCGCTCGATCCGGGAGGTGCATTCGATTTGCAAGCACTGAACGGATTCGGAAGTTATTGAATGGTTGTGCTGGGTCGATGTCAAAAAGTGAAAAGGCCAGGCGTTCATGTCCGAGTCCCGATCCGTTGCAAACATGCCGTCGCCTGACGGGAGATGCGGGTGGTGCTGAATCCAATAGACTCTCAAAAAATGGCGGGGCCGCCACCTCAACGGCAGGACGCTCTTGAGTGGGCTGACCAAATCGCATGGGTTGTGGTGCAGGAAGCGTATCTTGTGAAAGGTTGAATTGCTCGTCGCCCGAGAATTCAGCGCTGGGTCGATGCGACATTAACCAGCCTGGATCCATGGGATTGGCCATCTCCACGACAGCTCCCATGTGAACTTTGGGTTGCACGATGAGTCGGTCCGTTGAGGTGGGATAAGCATTCGGCAAGCCGACCATTACCTGGGTGTTTAAGCTGGGTCGAAAGGATGTAGCGTCGCTTGTGACTGTAATCGCTTGGCTTTGTTCATCGGCAATAGAAGTCGACTGCCCTGGTGCTTGCCTAGAGCTAACGAGGGTGAAGCAGCAAAGTAGGATCGCAACGGCCTGCACCGCTGTGATACCAAACATGAAGCGCTCCGTCCGACGAATGACCAAGTTCAACTCCTGAATGCAAAACACACTGGGCGCCAACTTTGGGCGGCCTAGCCGGAAACGCAAGATGTATCGGCTGAAACGATTGTATCGGATGAGGGGAAACGAAATGGATTGAATCAAATCCGCCATGTCGCGAGTGAAAGGGGCGATGTTTACGCAAAGGATAAAGCTTGCTACATTGTTCGGCGATTGGCATATTCGTTAAGAATGTTGGTTTAGGGGCATTGGGAAGCCTGCGATTCCGCAAGAAAGATTCTGAAAGCAACGGTTTATGCAACATCTTCCTGTTCATTGGTATGAGGGGGCATTTCTCCGCCCGCATCACTTCCAAGCGTTGGATCGATATTTGGCGGACTCGCTGCGAATGGCAGGTCAATTCGACAATCCGCACAACTACGGGTTGGTTTCGATCGATTTTAGTCGGGAGGCACTTGCAAACCATCAATTCGAACTGCGAAGTCTGAGAGCTCGGATGCGAGACGGAACGTTGATCGATATCCAAATTGGCGATGAACCGGATCGCGTCGATTTGTCCAAGTCGTTGGCAGAGTCCGCGTCGATCACAAAGAATCTAAAAGATGCGTTCGAGCGAGAATCGTCGATTCGAATTTACTTAGGAGTACCTAAGATGCGATTGGGTCGCACCAATGTGGGTGCGTCTACCGAAGACAACGCCGCCGAGCTGCGCTATCTCGAATCAGATGCAAGCCTCCCAGACGAGAGTTGGGGAGGCGATGAACAAGAGATTCAATTGCGCCGTTTGAATGTCCAGCTATTGGTTTCCACCCAAGACCTCGCAGGCTATGAGCTGCTCCCCATCGCTCAAATCAAGCGAGCAAGCGAAGGCGAATCCGCGCCACAGCTGGATCCTATTTTTATACCGCCTGTCGTCGCAATCGAGGCTTGGCCAGGTTTGAGTCGCGACATTGTTCGCGCTGTCTATGACGTGATTGGACAAAAGATTGAGGTGTTAAGTCAGCAGGTCGTCAATCGAGGCATTGGCCTCGATAGCCGTGATCCTGGAGACGCGGAACGAATCTTGATGCTCAGTCAACTCAACACGGCTTACGGAGCATTATCCATTGTTGCGTTTGATCGCGGAGTGCATCCTCGCGTTGCCTACATCGAGCTATGTCGAATCGTGGGTCAACTTTCCATTTTCAGTCCAGAGCGTCGCGCGTCGGATCTTCGGCCTTATGATCATGACAATCTCTACGACATATTCATGGATATCAAGATCCGGATCGAGTCCTTGATCCACGCCGTTCGCGACTATGAAGTTCAACAACGTTATTTTGTTGGCGTAGGTCACGGAATGCAGGTGACGCTAGATCCGCGTTGGTTCAATTCGGACTGGCAATGGTTTATTGGTGTGGACAAAGGTGAGCTAACACAACGCGAATGCCTTGAACTCTTGTCTGCCGGCCTTTTGGACTTAAAACTTGGCAGCAGTCGACAAGTGGAGTTCCTCTTCAAACAGCGAGCGACCGGAGTGACCCTAACCCCTGTGGATCGACAGATCCGAGCGTTGCCCGGCCGAGCCGACTGGGTCTTTTTCGAAGTGCCGCGACAGGATACTCCCGCCTGGCGCGATGTTCAGGAAACACAGACGCTCGCCATGCGATTGAAAGATTCCTTGATTGCAAATCTAGATCGCTTGCAAGGCCAGCAGACGCTGGTCGTGGCCGCATTTGGTCGCAAGATTGCTCTCAAATTTGCGCTCTTTGCGGTGCCGGTACAAGCATGACCCCAAAGCACTCTCTCGCCGTCGATCCCTTTCTGCTCCACTCGCTGGATCTTCTCGATCGCATCTCGTCCGGTGCCGAGCCGAATCCTCATGAAGAAAGGGTTCGGTTGCGAGCGTTCCTCGATCAAGGAGAAGCGATCGTTGGCGCAGGTCGCGATTGGCATTTATCAAGCTATGCATTGGTTGCCTGGATCGATGAGATGCTCGTGGAAGCAAGCTGGTCGCATCGCGAGTGGTGGAGCAACAATGTTATGGAACGAGAGTTGTTCAATACTCGCGAATGCGCTGAACGCTTTTTCGTGAATGCAAAAGAGGCATCCGCGTTGACTCAGCGCGATGCGCTCGAGGTTTATTATGTATGCGTGATTCTTGGGTTTCGAGGGATTTACAGCGAACCATCCATTGCTCGAATGATGACAGAAAGCCTCGGGCTTCCCGACGATCTGAACGTTTGGGCAAAACAGGTTTCGATGTCGATCCGATTAGGCCAAGGACGCCCAGCTCTCAAGGACGCTTCTCGTGAAATCGCTGGCGCTCCCCCGCTGCCATCTAAGAATCGAGTCGTGTGGCCATGGTTGTTCGCATCCATTTTGGCTGCATGGAATGTGATCTACTTTGCCCTGCATTTACCTCGATAAATCAGTTCAAAAACACAAACGTTGGAAATGGATTCGATGAGCGACGCGACCGGGGAAGAAGGAGCTCCAAACAATGAGGAAGGAGCCGAAGAAGAGCGACTGGGTTGCCTGGCTCGCATCATTCCTGTCACGACGCCAGGATGTGCCACTTTTCTTACGATCATCTTCCTCCTGGTCACCGTCATCACTGTCTGGGTTGTCTTCTGGCTCGACCCAAACAACATTCCTTGGCGTCATTCGTACAGTTGGTGGCGAATCCTCGGCATTCTCTTGCTGATCATCGCGATTCCATTCGTTGTCTACAAAACCGTTAACATTTGGTTGGAAGGGGCACCCGTCGCCTATCCCGATGTCGACCAGGCGTGGCGCGCGGGAATGCAAGCCCTGGCAACCAATGAAATATCGATTGACTCAGTCCCCATTTTCTTGATTACAGGTTCGAGTGGCGAAGCTCAAGAGAAGGCCATTATGAATGCCTCAGGGCTTCGGCTAAGCGTTGAGGGAGTTCCCCAAGGCCCCGCACCCATTCACTGGTACGCTAATTCGGAAGCGGTCTATCTTTTTTGCACGGACTCTAGTTGGACGAGTGCCCTAGCTTCGTTGCGCGAAGAAATAGCCATTGAAGCGGCTGCGTCCGGACTCAATATCGAGTCCCCCATGCTCTCTCAAGGCCGCTTTGATTATGCGGAAGCCATCGGCCGCGCTGAGCCACCAATGTCACCACCAATGTCACGACCAGCGTCACCGCCAGTGCCGATGCCGATGCCGTCGCCCGTGGCGCCGCCAGCTCCTCAACGATCGGTCAGTCAACACGTCCGCGGTACGCTTGAACTTAATGAATTCGTAAATCCGACGCAACCCAAGTCGACGGCCCCACCGATGCCGACGCAGCCAACGACGTCGGGTCCGACCTCGTTTCGAGGTACACTCATGTTAGGGGGTGATGCTATGCAAACACAAAGCGACCCCGTCAGCACTCAATCGATCACAACACCCACCGTTGTTGCTCCGTCTCGCGTGTTGCAACAAGCCCCAGAAAATCGTCAGGCAAGTCAGTCCTCGTTATCCTTGACGGGAGAAGTCAATACGTTGAGTGTCAAGAAACCCGTCCTGGTTTCGCACCAGTATTCCACCGCTTGTTTGCAGGAGCTTCAGTACCTAGGTCAATTGGTCCGACGAATTCGTCAACCGCTTTGTGCGATCAATGGCGTGTTATCGCTGATTCAAGTCGAATCGATTCATTCGACACAAACAGAACTAGAAGAGCTTCAGCGAGCCATTCGAGGCGACCTGGAGACGATTCGTTACGCATTTCAATTGAGGGTGCCGGTATCCGCGTTGGTCGTCGGACTTGAAAAGGAGCGAGGATTTCGCGAACTAATATCGCGAGTAGGAAGAGAACGAGCCCTGAGCCAACGCTTCGGTCGCCGATTCGACATCCAAGCGGTCCCTGCTCGAGACCAAATGGTAGCTCTCGCCACCCATCTGTGCGGTGTATTCGAGGATTGGGCTTACACACTCTTTCGCGAAGAACATGCTCTGACACGGCCTGGGAATACGCGTCTTTACGAATTGCTTTCGAAAGTTCGTTGTGGATGGAAAGGACGCTTGGGTGAAATCCTGTCCGGTGGATTTGGTTGCGATACAACCCAACGCGAAGAAGTTTCGTCCGCTCTTTTTAGCGGCTGCTACTTTGCGGCTACCGGGGATACTCCCGATCGACAAGCGTTTGTAAAGGGCGTGATTGAGAAAATGGGAGAGGAACAAGAGTTAATCGAATGGACCCAAGAAGCACTTCTCGCTAATAAACGCCAAAATATTTCTGCCAACCTCGGAGCGATGGTTGCCGTCGGTTTGCTCGTCAGTTTGATCGTAATGTACTTTTTCCTGAGCTAGAACAATCGTCTCGCATGGACCAAATGCACATGATACTGCATCGTGCTTCGGTCATGCATCCTGATGGCCCATGGCAAGTGGTCCAACTCGCTAACCCATTGAAGAATCGGTTCAGATTCGCCCGCATCAGGATGCGGCTCTGTCATAAGCCGTCGAAGAAACGGCTCGCATTCGCCGGCGTTAAGATTGCGTTGAGAGTGTCCTCCAATCCAAGACTCGACGGGCGTTACCGACGCGGTCCAGTCATACGGGCATGCAAGGATTGCGCTTCCACCGGGCACCAATACGTTTGCGATCGAGCGTAGAAGCGTGTGCGGGGACGAAACGGAGTCGAGTACGTTCATCCCAATGGCTCTCCCAAACAATCGATCCGGAAAAGGCAGTGCCAGGGCATCGCAAGCCCAGAAGTCAACTAATTCAAGACGCGGAAACTGCACCTCGAATTCTCGACGATCATAAACAAGTCCAACCCGACGACGCGGGTAGCTCACATGTCGCGAGCGCAGGAGATTCGATGCCAATCTCAGCATGGAAAAGTTGAGATCAATGCCAATGGTTATTTGTTCTGTTTTGTCTGCGACAGCAATGGTTGTGCGACCAGGGCCGCAACCGATGTCGATGCAGGGGCCGGCACTCACCGAGTCAATTGGCCCACCGCTCGACTCTAGTTCAAAGCCCTGTTCGAGGATGCGAACGACAGAGCCATTTCCTGCATCCTGCGATTCCGCTGGATCCATATCTGCATAATGCGTCCAAACATAGCAGCTTAAATGCTGCCTCATCGAATCGAGAACCGATCCTTGGGAACAGCAGTCGCCTAAGATGCTCTCGGTGATGGAGGAAAGGTCATTTCGAGCGTAGAGATGAAATATGTTCTCGGCAACATAAGCCCTCAGTCGCGGCAAAATAATGGGAACCCCATCCAAGATGGGAAATTCGCTCTGGCAATTGGGGTTAGTGCATTGCAGCACTCCTTCCACAATCTGACCAGCAACTTCGCACGCAACCGATTCGATTCTTAACGGGAACTCTCGTGCCAGGTCATGATCTCTACAGACCGGACAAACGGGGCGCAGCCTTTCGAAATGGGTTGTTCGCAACGGTCGCTTATCCCCCGATCATAACCGTTGCACAGCCAGGACCAATGATGCGTCCTACCGGGCTTGGGATAGGTCCCACACATGCAGGGTGACTGGTCATGTCGTTCAATCGAGCGGCAGGCATCCCGCCGATCATAACGGTCGCAGAACCCTTGACGATCATCCCTGGTCCGCCTGGCACGCAGCCAGGTAACATGCATGGCCTAGTCATGTCAGTAACTCTCGCCGCAGGGGACCCACCGACCAGCACGTTGGGTTGGCCTTTGATGATGGACAGTGGCAGCGGGGGATGCGGCGCTGGGGTTGGGACAGGCGCAGGCGGGTGAATAGGGGCATGACAATGTGGCCCACTTTGCAAAACATTGTCTCCGATGCGTGCCGCTGGCATTCCCATTTCAACAAATTCTCGTCGTCTTTGGTTACCTGTTTTGCCGTTCCAATGGTGCGCATTGTACTCTCCCATTCGTCGCTTGTGTTGTATCGGTTGTGGTGAATGAGAAAATCGACAGAAGCCTCAAAGTATCGCGGTGTTTAGATTCGGATTTTGCAACGAGAATCGTATCAACCTAACGATCAATAGCGATAGGCAAGCCGGTGTTCCGAGAGTAAGCTTTGGGGCAATGAATGGCGAAAAAAACGAGTGCATTCTCTTGCGACAGGGTGTGCGACCACGATGAGTTGCATGTGTGTAAAACAATTATCGGCGATTGCAGCCAGTTTGCGAAAACTGCCGATGGCCATGTTGGCCTCGTTGATCAATGACCAGCTTGGACCATTGAACGTCGTGGCTAGACTGGCTCCACAGGTATGTGCATCCCTCAGTGCCATGGCGTCAGCAACGGCGACCGCATCTGCGACCGCATCAGCATCTGCCACGGCAGCGATCTCTGCAGATGCCGCAGCACGCCTTGAGGCTCTGGCGTCCGTCAACAGCAATCTGGGTTTAGGAGCCTTGACCCCAACCGCTGCGGCTCGGATGAATGTCATGATTTCATCTGCAAACCAACAGTTGCCTGACGTCCTAGCTGCTTTGAATGAGTTCTTGGAACCTATTTCGGCAGCCCTGGACCAATTGCAGGCCGCGATCGCTTCACTGCAAGGAATTCAGGCTCTGACCGGGCTCAATCTGGCGATGCCCGGTACCTCATTTCAGATGCCGACTGCGAGCGCCAATGCTTCGGCTAGTGCCTCTGCGTCAGCGTCTGCTGACGCAAGTGCAACTGCGGCTGCGAGTGCAACAGCGAGTGCGTCCATGTCGGCCAACGCGATGATGGCGATGCGACTTCATGCGGCCGCCATCGGTCTGGGGTTTCCGTTGCCTGGAAAAATCGCCGGCCTCGACGCTGCGCTTCGACTAACCGCTGGCCTCCCAACCCTCAACATGCCCGCTAGCCTACTTCATTCGATCAGCAACAAGCTTGCTGCTCTGGCTGCTACGGCTCAGACGCTAGGAGTCAACCTGGTGAGTCCCAATGCGGGCATGCTCCTGAAGTCTGCACTTGCAACCGCCCAAACCAATTTGACGGCTGCGGTTTCAGGCTCGGCGACTGGGAGGGCTTCCCTTCAAGCCTCGACCGCCGCTTCGGCAGCCGCACAAGCTGCTGCAAGTCTGGATGCAAATGCCGTACTCTCTGCGGCCGCCAATCTCAACATGTCGGTGGTACCCAACCTGCAGCCACTGGCTCTTTCGCTCAGCGCCTCTGCGAATCTTCAGAGCTTAACCGGAACTCCCATGTTCGCGTCGACGCCATGCGCATCGTGTGCGTACAAATTTTAGCGC
>JBEBHM010000352.1:0-8696 GCA_040080875.1 Pirellula sp. | reverse complement strand
CCATTAGTATGGCAAGCTCACGCCGTTCGTGGTTTGTGCGATTGTTGGGATCTGACCCAAGCATCGACCCCTATACAAGAGTCGTTTCGGATGTCTATCAAGATCTCTTTGGTGAAGGGTCTTTTATCGGCAAGGGGATCTACGATGTCGACGCATTCGAGAAGTGTTGTGGAGACTTTCCAGAGAACGCAATCCTTAGCCACGATTTGATCGAAGGTTGTTTCGGACGATCTGCTTTGATTAGCGATGTTACGTTATACGAGGACCATCCCTCGAGCTATGCTGCAGATGTCAGTCGCCGTCATCGCTGGATACGTGGGGATTGGCAAATTGCGGCTTGGTTGTTTCCTCGCGTTCGGAGCAAAACGGCGTCGCTCATTGAAAATCCGATCAGCTCGCTTTCGAGGTGGAAGATCCTCGACAACCTGCGCAGGAGCCTTACGCCGTTTTCTATGCTTGTGTTGCTTTTGCTGTGTTGGCTATTTACTAGCCCTTCGGCTGCGCTCACGGCCACATGGTTCGTCATCGTCGTCGTTACAGCGCCGAGAGTCATGGCAGCTTTGATCGATTTTGCTTTTAAACCTACCGACCTTTCCGTCGCAACGCACATTATTTCGGCGTTGCAAGCTCTTGTTCGTCCAATTGCTCAGTGTCTCTTCACGCTCGTGTTTTTGCCCTACGATGTTTTCGTGAGCTTAGATGCCATCGTCCGCACTTTAGTTCGGGTTCATTGGACAAAGCGAAGTCTTCTCGAATGGCGGACGTCGAGTGATGCAGAGCGCACCGCACGATCCGACTTGCTTGGGTTTTGGCGAAACATGCTTGTCGCCCCGTCGACGGCAACTCTTGCATTGGTCGCAATTGCATTTCTGAATCCTGGTACCCTCCTGACCGCGAGCCCTTTCCTGGTTTCATGGATGGTTTCGCCGGCGATTGCTTGGTGGCTAAGTCGCCTTTTTCCTGCGCGCGTGATCCGACTCAAAGATTCTCAGCGCTTGTTCCTGCGAAATATGGCTCGCCGAACTTGGCGTTACTTTGAGGTGTTTGTGAATGAGGAAGGAAACTGGTTGCCACCTGACAACGTGCACGTTAACCCAAACGAGGTGATCGCTTCTCGCACAAGCCCCACAAATATAGGAATGGCCCTTTTGGCGGACTTGGCGGCGTACGATTTTGGGTATTGTTCTGCCGCTCGACTTATTGCTCGGACGCAAAATACTTTCAGTACGCTGGCAAAAATGGAGCGCTATCGAGGGCATTTTCTAAATTGGTACGATACCAAGACGCTTGAGCCCCTTCTGCCACGCTATGTTTCAACGGTGGACAGCGGGAATCTTGCAGGTCATTTGATGGTGCTTGGAGCTGGCTTTCAACAAATCATTGACTCCCCCATTGTAACACCTCGCATCTTTGACGGATTGCACGATACGTTGAGTGTTTTGCTCCAGGAGACGACGCAGAGTTCGAAGCACACAGGTGACGTCGCCATGCGGCTTGCCAATAGTGCAAGCTATCGTCGAATTGAACTTCAGATGGAATTGCTGACTCAACAGCAAGCCAACTTGAGGTCAGCTTTCGATGCCATACCTAAGATGAAGATCGAAATCGCAGAGCTGCAACACGCGACAGCACAGAATCCAGAATTGGCTTGGTGGACTAACGCTTTCAAGGAAACGTGCGATAGTCATTTTGCGGATTTGCAGACGCTCGCCAGTTGGTCCAGGATGGTTTTTCCGTCAGAGCAAGCTTGGGGACATGCGTCACCATCACAAGCCGATCGAATCATGTGCTTGCGGACCGAATTGGAAAGCATAGGAAAGAACCCAACGCTTCGATGTATTGCCTCTTTACCTGAATCGGTCTGCCCACTGATCGACTCCCTTCTCACTGAAACCATTGGACGCAGTAAAGTTGAACCGCAGGTAGCCCCAGAATTGCTGGAGTGGCTCGAAAAACTGCGGGCAAATTTGTTGGCCTCGGCGGCAAGTGCTGCGAAACGTATTCGCGAACTGGAGCAGCTAGCGACCGAGTGCCAAAGTTTGGCCGACATGGACTTCAGCTTTTTGCAGAGTAAGATGCGAGATCTTTTTGCTATCGGATTCAACGTGACGGAGAACCGACTGGACTCAGGCTGTTACGATTTGATGGCATCCGAGGCCCGTTTCGCTACCTATGTTCTCATTGCGCAGGGGCAGTTCGGTCAAGATCATTGGTTCGCGTTGGGTCGGTTGCTGACAAGCACCAAAGGAGAGCCGGCACTTTTGAGCTGGAGTGGCTCGATGTTCGAGTACTTGATGCCGCTGCTGGTTATGCCGACCTACGAACATACTTTGTTGGATCAGACCTATCGAGCCGTGGTCGCGAGGCAAATCGAATACGGTCGACAGCGCGGAGTGCCATGGGGCATTTCCGAGTCGGGCTACAATGCATTCGATCTCAATCTGAACTACCAATATCGGGCCTTTGGTGTCCCTGGCTTGGGGCTGAAGCGTGGGCTGGCAGACGATTTGGTCATAGCTCCTTATGCTTGTACCATGGCATTGATGGTTTACCCTGACGCTGCGTGTCGGAATTTGGAACGGCTTGTTCGCGAGGAACGGGCTGGAGCGTACGGGTTCTATGAAGCGATTGACTATACGACTTCACGATTGCCCCCTGGCACAAGCAGTCTTACCATTAGGCAGTATATGGCGCACCACGCCGGCATGAGCCTGCTTTCCTTTGCCTATGTCCTCTTGAACAAGCCGATGCAGCAACGTTTCCACTCGGACCTCGCTTTGAGATCGACCGAACTACTGCTTCAAGAACGCGTCCCGCGAACGACCGTTCCTATCTTCCCGCATGCCAAGGAAGCCAATGCGACACGGCCTTCAGAAGCCGAAGAACTAGGCACGATGCGAGTGTTGACCGACCCTGGGGCAGCGATTCCTGAAGCGCACTTGCTGTCCAATGGCCAGTACCACGTTGCAATCACAAGCGCTGGTGGAGGTTACAGCCGATGGCGAGGTTTGTCTGTCACTCGTTGGAGAGAAGATCCCACGCGCGATTGCTGGGGGAACTTCTGCTACGTCCGCGATCTAGATAGCGGTACGTTTTGGTCGACGGCGTGGCAGCCAACGACCGCAACTGCCAAGAAATACGAAGCCATCTTTACGCAGTCGCGAGCTGAATTCCGTCGAACCGACGAACAGATTGAGATGCATACGATGATCAGCGTCGCGTCCGAAGACGACTTGGAAGTGCGCCGAACGAAACTCACGAATCGATCGGATCGAGCTCGAAGAATCGAGATCACGAGCTATGCGGAAGTTGTGTTGGCGCCACAGGCCCACGACGAATCCCATCCGGCATTTAGCAATCTATTTGTCCAAACCGAACTGTTGCCCGCCCGCGGAGCAATCCTATGCACGCGCCGTCCCCGTTCGGCCGAGGAGTTGCCCCCTTGGATGGTACACATGATGACGTCCACCGGAACTCAAGTCGATGAAACGTCTTTTGAGACAGATCGCATGAAGTTCATTGGTCGCGGACAAACGACTGCATCCCCAGTGGCCCTTCGGAATCGACTTCCCCTATCCAATAGTCAAGGTGCGACCCTCGATCCGATTGTAAGCATCCGAAAAGTCATTCTATTACAACCGAACGAGACCGTCAGCATTGATGTTATTACCGGCGTGGCCGAATCGAGCACCATCGCCAAAGGAATGGTGGAGAAGTATAGCGACGCCAGCCTAGCGGACCGTGTCTTTGAGTTGGCTTGGACTCGGGGGCTCATCATGCTGCAACAGCTCAACGCCTCCGAAGCAGAAGCTCAAACGTATGGGCGACTTGCTGGCTCTATTATTTACGCATCGGGCATGCGACGCGCCAAAGCGAGTGTCCTTATCCAAAATAGACGTGGGCAGTCTGGATTATGGAGTTATGGCATTTCGGGGGATTTGCCGATCGTGCTGGTTCGTATCCGCGATCAAGATAAGATTGAATTAGTCCGCGAGGCGGTTCGGGCGCATGCGTATTGGAGAATGAAGGGGCTGAGCGTCGACTTGGTCATTTGGAACGAAGACGACTCGGTTTATCGACAATCGTTGCAGGAATCCATTTTGGATCTTGTATCGGCTAGCCCCGAAGCTGCATTGGTGGATAGACCTGGCGGGGTGTTTATTCGTCGGGGCGAACATATGTCGGAGGAAGATCGCGCATTGCTTCAAACCGTAGCTCGCATTGTCCTGCAAGGCGATGCAGGCACCCTGACCGAACAAGTCAATCGCCGTATTCGCCCAGAAACTACTATGCCTCGCTTTAGGCCAGGCAATGCGCGGTTAGAAATAACGACGACTCTCGACTCGCCAAAACATGACCTGGAGTTTGACAACGGGATTGGTGGGTTCAGTCGCGACGGGCGCGAGTATGTGATAACGCTAAAGCCCGGGATGGTGACTCCGGCGCCATGGGTCAATGTGATTGCAAACTCGAAAATCGGCACGGTCATTTCGGAGACAGGCAGTGCGTATACTTGGGTTGAGAACAGCCATGAGTTCCGCTTGACAACTTGGAGCAATGACCCTGTTTCAGATACCGCTGGCGAAGCAATCTATCTTAGGGATGAGGAGACTGGCAAATTCTGGTCTCCCTCTCCGTCGCCCGCTCGCGGTGGAAAAACCTACGTCGCTCGACACGGGTTCGGATACAGCATGTTCGACTACACCGAAGATGGTCTCACCACGGAGTTATGTATCTATGTATCGATCGACGAATCGATCAAATATGCAAGGCTGAAGGTGACGAATCATTCTGGGCGAACACGCAACCTTTCGGCGACCGGTTACTGGGAGTGGGTCCTCGGAGAGGTGCGAAGCAAGTCGCTGATGCATGTTTCAACAGAGGTGGACCCTGTTACAAATGCCATATTTGCCCGAAACCCTTACAGCCCCGAATTCGCCGATCGAATCGCGTTCGTAGATTGCAGTGAGTCCAACCGGACGATCACTGGTGACCGAACAGAGTTCCTCGGCCGGAATGGTAGTCCCTCGACTCCGGCAGCCTTGCGTCGAACCAAACTTTCGAATCGAGTGGGCGCAGGCCTGGATCCGTGCGCTGCAATTCAAACTCAAATGGTGATCGAGGACAAACAAGAAAAGACGGTCATGTTCACCATGGGTTCGGCGAGGAATGAGGAGGAAGCCAGGCAACTCATATTCAAAACTCGCGGGACGGAAAACGGCTACAAAGTACTTGAAGATGTCTGGCACTACTGGAGCCAGACGCTCGGCACTGTGCATATCGAGACGCCCGATCCATCCGTCAATTTTTTGGCCAATGGCTGGCTCATCTACCAGACACTTTCATGTCGATTGTGGGCTCGATCCGGTTTCTATCAATCGGGGGGCGCTTACGGCTTTCGCGATCAGCTTCAAGACGCAATGGCGTTGATTCATGCCGAACCGAAGCTATTCCGAGATCAGCTCCAATTGGCCGCATCCAGGCAATTCCGTGAAGGGGACGTGCAACACTGGTGGCACCCACCCGTCGGTCGAGGCGTTCGCACGCATTTCTCAGATGATCTCTTGTGGTTGCCTTTGTCGCTTTGTCGCTATGTTCAAACAACAGGAGACACCGGATTGCTCGACGAGCAAATTCCGTACTTAAGTTCTCGGGCGCTGCATTCCGACGAAGAAGCCAACTACGAGTTACCACAAATTGCAGACGATGTTGGTTCCGTCTACGAACATGCGTTGAGGGCTATCGATCGTGCCATGCAATTTGGAACCCATGGCCTGCCGCTCATGGGGTGTGGAGATTGGAATGACGGAATGAATCTCGTCGGGCAACATGGCAAAGGGGAAAGTGTTTGGCTCGCGTTCTTTTTATACGAAGTGTTGAACCAATTTGCCCTTCTCGCCCGACGACTTGACGATACCGGCACAGCAGATCGACTTGAGCTGGAAGCGGGACGATTGCGGGGCAACATCGAACAGTTCGCGTGGGATGGCAAGTGGTATCGACGTGCGTACTTCGACGATGGTACACCGCTTGGCTCTTCCGAGAATGCCGAATGCCAGATCGACTCCATATCTCAAAGTTGGTCTGTGCTTTCAGGTGCTGGAACGCAAGAACGGTCGGCGATCGCCATGGAAAGTCTTTACAAGAGACTCGTCCGAAGCGAAGAACGATTGATTCTGCTGCTCGATCCTCCGTTCGACAAATCGGACCTTAACCCTGGCTACATCAAAGGCTACGTTCCGGGCGTCCGAGAAAACGGCGGCCAATATACCCACGGAGCAATCTGGAGCGCTATGGCGTTCGCGGAACTGGGACAGACCGAGCGCGCTTGGGAAATGTTTTCCCTGATCAACCCCATTCACCACGGATCGTCCCCTACAGCGATCAGCAAGTACCGTGTCGAACCCTACGTGGTAGCGGCGGATGTGTATGGAGTCGCGCCGCATGTTGGACGCGGAGGCTGGACTTGGTACACAGGATCCGCCGGTTGGATGTATCGTCTCATCATGGAATCCTTATTGGGATTGCGGTTGGATGTCGACAAACTGCGATTCAATCCGCGGCCTCCGGCTCACTGGCCTTCCTTCAAGATGCACTATCGGTTTCGAGAGACGCATTACCATATCACCGTGAATAGGCGAGGCCTTGGCAACTCGATTAAAACTCTCTCGATCGACGGTGTGGATCAAACAGAGCATGTAGTATGTTTGGTGGATGACAGATCGAATCATCAAGTGGTGATCGATTTGGGTTAGGCACCTAATGACAAAAGAATGGTAGACAAAAGAATTCCCTAGGCCTAAATAATGGTGCCGAATTCTGACGTAGCGGAACGCATCAAGCGTTTCGACAACGCCTCGAAGACCTCAACGGTTTCCGCAACGTGCGAGCAGAATTGCGCACGCTTTATTAGTTCGTTCCGACTGGCCTGATGGCGATAACTTCCCGAGATTTCTTAGATGCAAACCGAGCTAAATTCATTTCCGAAACTGTTCCTGGTTCGGCATGGAGCCACGGATTGGACCGACTCAAGACAGCACACGGGATTGACTGATCTCGCGTTAAACGCGAAAGGGGAACGATCTGCGATGCAGTTGAAACATCGGCTGGCGCTCGAGCGTTTTGAAATGGTATTCACTAGTCCACTCCTGCGGGCTAAACAAACGTGCGAACTTGCTGGGCTTTTGGAAAATGCTGAGGTTCGTGCGGAACTTGCAGAGTGGAACTATGGTAGTTACGAAGGATTAACGACAGTCGCAATTCAAGAATTGCAACCGGATTGGTGTGTTTTTCTGCATGGTGCTCCAAGTGGGGAAACTCCAGAACAGGTCGCTTTTCGAGCAGATCTTTTTTTGGAAATCGTTCGATCGCTTCATTGCAATATGGTTGCATTCTCCAGCGGTCACATGATTCGCATGATTGCCGCTCGTTGGCTAAACCTACCGGCTGAAGCAGGAAAGTATTTTCTAAGTTCCACTGCAAGCCTAAGCGTCTTGGGCTATGAACATAATTTGCAAGAGCCATCCATCTTGCTGTGGAACGAAACGCAGAAATCGTTTTAGTCTCGGCGATGGAAAAACGTCAATGAACGGTGGCACCCTATTCCTTGTCCAGGATCGCCCAAAATCGGATCGCAATTCATGCTAAAATGGTCCATGCATGCATCTTAAACGCTTTTTTCGAGAGGGAACCCTATGAACCGTATGTCCGCATATCCTCGTCGACAGTTTATCAAGCAAGTCGCGACGACAACCAGCCTGGGTGCTTTATGGACTTCCAATGGTTCTCGATCCTGCGCTTCTGGAGCAATCCGTGAGACGGAACATTTTTGGTGCCGCCTTGCGCCGGAGGGTCCCTACATCGATTCCCAACGAGAGCACAAAGCATTTGGGTTTGACGATGGAAAGATTTATGTGTCGGACGACAACGCAAAGTCCTGGGCGAATTCGATTGCCTTTCCCGATGCCAACAATATTACCTTTAGCTGCTTCCTCAAGAACGGTAACATCTTATTTGCTACTCGCGAAAAGCTGTTTTTAACCAACGATAGGTTGAAATCGTATCGTCAGATTGTTGTTAAGGATCGCGAAGGAAAAGATTACATGGCGCATCGACCCCAGGACCCCGACCAACCTGGCTGGTATTATCATTCGCTCGACGGGATCCACACTTGGGACATTGATGGTCGCGAGATGCTGGTGTGGGGAAACTATTGCAATGTGCGTGGTGGTCCGGTGCCGGTCAATATTTATTATTCGACCGATGGCGGCGAGACGGTCAAGATCGCATACTCGTTTGGACGCAATCCGAAGTTTCAAGAGAAAGGAGTCGATCCAACTGCGTTTCTTGGTGACCCGACCAATCCTGTGATTTGTCGGCACATTCATGCGGTGGTGTATCATCCTGCGGAACGAGCCTTCTATGCTTGCACAGGAGACATCGATCGAGGCGATGGTATGGAATGCCATTGGATGCGTGGTATTTATGATTCTAGGTCGGATACGTGGGAGTGGAAGATCTTGATCTCGGTAAACTCCAATTCACGCTACAAATCCGGCGGAGTGAATTTTGTCGATGGGCAGATGTACTGGGCGGCCGATGCCAACGGGCCAAAGCCAGCCGATCAGAAGCATGATCGCGGAATTTTTCGATGCGATCCCAAGGATTTCACGGACCAATCGAAACATGTCTTGCTC
>JBEBHM010001094.1:0-2278 GCA_040080875.1 Pirellula sp. | reverse complement strand
GTGCCATTCGTGGGTCGCACTTGCCGAGTGCGACCGTGAACTGAGAACCACGCCAAAACCAATCCCGCGACTCTCTAAGCCATGGCCGAGGTTGCTGGCAGTGCATGGTGACTTCCGGCACAAGTCACCCACGGTGGGTGGCACGTGCGTGCCATTCGTGGGTCGCACTTGCCGAGTGCGACCATGAACTGAGTACCACGCCAAACCAATCCCGCGACTCTCTAAGCCATGGCCGAGGTTGCTGGCAGTGCATGGTGACTTCCGGCACAAGTCACCCACGGTGGGTCAAACTTGATTCCCAAGGCCCGTCGCCAAGTCACCATTCCATTTGCAAAACAACTCATCGATGGAATCGACCGAAATTGAGGCTTCCACAGAGAGATTTTCGATTAGCTGTTGCGGACCATAGTCGCTGGCCGATTGTGATTTTGCAATTTCTCCTTCACCCGATGAATCGCCTGCGGGAATCGTGATGTCTTGTAACAAAACATTCGTGGAAACTCGCGATTGTACAAACGACAAGTCAAACGCTGTCACTCGCCGATCCTTATTGAAGTCTCGGGGATCGCTTGCCGGGACAATCGTGGTTGAGATTGCGGATTGCACTTCGGACAAGTCGACTGCGGTTACACGGTATGGCGTCGTACCGGAAACGTCAGCCATCGCATGCCCAACGTAATAGACTTCTCGCTTGGTCAGACCAGTGTTCGCGTTGGCCTTGACCATGATCTGTAACCATGTGTTCTGAATCGCTTCGTCGGCCCATTCGATGCGGACTCGTGCTGGTACAGTATTCGTCCCTGCTGTAACTGAAATCAGTGTTGGCTCAGGTGCGTTGGGCCAATTGCTTGGAGTTACCACGCCACTGGTACCGGGTGGTGCAATTCGAAACACAAAATCCGATGCGGTCAACCCGGTATTCACCAACCCTGCTATATCTAAAACCAACCCATTGATTCCCATCGAATAATTGATCACGTTGGACGAACTCGTGGTCTGTTCTATGCTGCTCGATTTGATCAAGGATTTGGATGTCTCAAGGGCACCGTCGACACCAAAAAGTTCTTCGTAGGTTGACCCTCGATAAAATACACGTCGATTGGAAACGGCGACAAATGCATCCATCGTAAAGCTTACCGTGGAGGAGCCTGCATCCTCGTCCGAAGCAGTAATCGTTACGGATTGCCCAACAACCAGCGTGGGTGAAGAATACGACCAAGTCCATGTGCCGTTCGGATTCTTCAAGACCGTTCCCACAGAAGCCGACAACGTGACCGTATCGTCGACGACGTCCGACCATGTTCCTGAGTTCGTTATTGTCGAGAGTACGGAGCCTGCCACAGCGCTCAATGTCGCACTTAATTGCGGTGAGACGTTGAGTACCGTGTATGAAAACGATGCCGTCGCGGTTCCGCCTAAACCGTCATTCGCGGTAATGACAACGGGTGTTGCAGACGATTGATCGCCCGAATTGAGTTGCCAATTCCACGTGCCGTTCGCATTCTTGACGATCGTACCCACCGATGCGCTCAAAGTGACGTTGTTGGCAGGCAAGTCTGCATCCGCCCAAGTTCCTGCATTGGTAATCAGAGTACCTTCGTTCCCAGAGACGGAGGCTTGATTGACGGAAATCGTAGGAGGAGTATTCGTGACCACCGTCACCGAAACACTTCCAGTGGCCGTTGCTCCTAACTCGTCCGAAATGGTATACGAAAAACTTGCTGTACCAAGGTACCCAGCCGGTGGAGTGAATCGAATTTTGCCTGCTTCGACAACGACCGTACCAACGGTGGGGGCCCCTAAACTCAAGATCGTAAGTGTGTCTGAATTGGGATCCGTATCGTTCATCAAGACATCAATCAGTCCCGACTGATCCATAGCTAGGGTCGCTGAATCCGTAACCGCTGTTGGAGATTGGTTTGGAATCACGGTCCCACTAAGCGTGTACTTGCCAATCGATGCGTAATCCGAGTAACCCTCATTGCCGGAGACTGCGGATCGCCCGACTCCGTCCACGGAAAGTGTATAAAATCCTTTGGGCAGACTGATTGCCAACGTTGTCCCGATCAGTCCTGCTTCATTGACCGTCGATATCACTGTCCCAGCCGAATTGCGAAGCGATATGGCTACATCCAAATTCCCTCGATTCGTGGATACGTCCAGAGGATTGACCAGCAATGAAATGTTGCCGCTTTGTGTTGCGAAACGAAACTCGTCAACATCGGTTCGTGTGGTGATCAGGCCTGAATTTGCCACGGCGCCTGCGGTCCCAACGACC
>JBEBHM010001093.1:0-2280 GCA_040080875.1 Pirellula sp. | reverse complement strand
TCCCTCAAGCGAATGTTTGGCTGCTCTTCAAAATACGAAACGAAGCGATTGATTAGAGTCAGACCCTTTTCGGCATTCTGCTGCCGTTCCATCTGGGTGTACGGGCGAGTAAAAATCGGTGTCGTTCGGACTGGAACGGAATAGACGGGTGGGTCTTTTTCTTCAACGAACAAGCGAACCCACCATACACCTTGCATCTGCTGTTCATCATCGAAACGTGTGAATCGACGGAAGAAAGCTTTGGCGGGAAGTGTTTTCGTCTTCGCGATTTCGCGCAACGTAGCTTTCGTGGGTTCCGCGACGTGTTCGAGTTCAATAAATTTTGCAATGGCGGCCAAAGTCTCCTGTTCCGTGATCGGCGGTTGCAGTACTCCAGTCGGACTCTCCTTGGCTTCCTTGTTGAAGGCCGCTACCGCTTCATCAAGCGAACGAGGCCTAACGTCATCGACAACGACCACACAGTAAGGATATTTGAGCTGAATCTCCTCATCTTTTTCGTCGGTAGAATTCTTGTCGGATGCAGTAGCAGCCAAAGACGCCAAGACCGCAACCCCAATCGATACTACAACGAGTACTCCCACCGCGCGTCGCAACGTGACTCCACATCGGTTCGCCTTTTCATTCAGGATCGAGACGATCCGATTTTCCACGTTGGGCTTGGTGGCCATCGCCAAAGCTATTGATCCCCTTCCTGACAAGTCACTGACGCTGGTCGACAGCGCCAAGAGATGAGTGGCGTAGTCCGCCGCATCGACCCCCATCCGCAAAACTTGATCATCGCAAGCTCGTTCGCATTCGATCCGCAAACGATGGACCCCGTACCAAGCAAACGGATTGAACCAGTTCACGGCACGAGCAAGCAAACCGATGAGAAACCAAGTTGGATCGCGACGCTTGAGATGAATCATTTCGTGCAGCAGAACTGCGTTCAGCCGAGTCGTCGTCCATTGCTCCGTGTCCGCTGGCAGAAACAATCGCGATTCCCCAAAGGTCCAGACCATTGGCATCACGCCCGTCGGGCCAACAATCACGCGAGGTACTACAATTCCCAGTTCGCCCGCAATCTTCGTGATGCTACGAAGCAGTCTTTGATGTAACGGATTGTCGTCTTTGAAAACACGTTCTGTTTGTCGCAAGCGCAATAGGGAAATGACTACAGGGATTAAACAAAGCAAGCATCCGAGTCCCCAGACGCTCAACAGGAGGTTTGCACTCAATCGAATGGGATTCGGAATGGATGCGGTTGGAATGTATGCTGGCAGCTGATCCGTCGAAGGCGAATAACGTGCATCGTCCAGCGCGTACTCCGGCCCAGACGATTGCTGCGAAAGGACAGGACCATCGCTCGTTGGACGGTGGATTGCGATAGATTTGTTTACGGTTAACTGCTGTTCGATTCTGCTTTCCAGCGATAGCCAACTTGGAAGCACGCGCCACTCCGGCAAAAACAGTGCAAACGCTGGCATCAGGAGTAAGCCGATCATGGTGGTTGCCCAAATCCAATGTCGAGTCGCAGCAGAGGCCCGGACCAGAATGTGACAAGTAATAGTCGAGAGTACTAGCAATAGCAGACTCTTGATGGAAGCATCCAATAGAGACAGGCACAAAAAACCTGTAGCGCTTGTTCCTAGAAAAGTAACATTGACGAGGTTCACAAGAGATAGATTCTTCATGGATTTGTCATTCCTCGTGAAAGCAATATTGAGACGGAATCGCTACTTTTTTGGTGATTGGTTCTTACGCAACTTGGCTTGAGTAATCATCTCTTGAAGCCTTGCCAATTGTTCGGGTGACACCTCTTGCTTTCTCGCAAAGTGAGCTGCGAGAGCGTCATCGATAGCCCCACTAAAAAACGTATCGAGCACGTGTTTCAGCGCGTTCGAGCCAGCGATCTTGCGAGATTCACGTGGGCTATAGACCACTTCGCGACCATCCTGGTATCTTTTGAGATGCCCTTTCTCTTCCAATATGTGCAGCATGCGTCTGACCGCCATGACGGTTGGAGGGTCTTCCAATGACTCTTGAATTTGCCTAACTGTCGCTTCGCCTCGAGCAAAAAGAATGTCCATAATTTGTCGCTCACGTCGCGACAGCGTACTGGGATCAACCATTGAAAATGCCTCCTGAAATCGCTATAGCGCTAAAATAGTAGCCCACAGCAACCCGGCAGTCAATAGATATGCGCTAAAAAACCAGCGCTAAAATCAAAATTCTCCTCGGCTAACGGCACCCAATTTGGAGTGCTCCGATTCATCGGAGCTTTGAGATTCACAGCAGATT
>JBEBHM010000351.1:0-8703 GCA_040080875.1 Pirellula sp. | reverse complement strand
ATAATGTTCGGGGAGCGCACGACATCGAGGCGAGCATTTTGTGGATCTCCATATTGAGGCGTACTAAACGCATTACCCAGGCGTTGGAGATGATTTCCAATTTGGAAATGCTCGACTCAGCGGCCCCCTGGTTGTTGGAGCTACGAACGGAAAAAGCCGAGTGCTTGCGACTCAAGATCCAATCACCCCCTGCACACGACTGACAAAAGCGTTACGATCGAATTGTCAGGGAATGCCGGTTTTTTCGATTTAGTTGAAAGTTCGGGCAGTTCGGTGCAATCCGATGAGCTAGTTTCTTAAATCCTTTCCAGGATTGGATCCCTTGCCCCATTGGTGAGCCAAGCTTACAAGTATTTGAGTTAACACGACAAATTGACAGGTTGCCGGTCTGGAACATCATTTGCATCCACCGGTACTCATCGCTGTCGACAGCCAAAACAACGATCACACCACACGAAGCCACCTAGTCAAGGACCGCGATCGGTTGGTGTCCAGCCACAATGGCACAACACACCCGATCGACCACCAAAGAAAGGTTTGGAAATGTACGAAAGATTCACAGATCGTGCTCGCAAGGTTATGCAATTGGCAAACCAAGAAGCACAACGATTCAACCATGAATACATTGGTACTGAGCACATCCTCTTAGGTTTGGTGAAGGAAGGTAGCGGCGTGGCCGCTAACGTTCTAAAAAACCTCGACGTCGATTTGCGAAAGATTCGTCTCGAAGTAGAAAAGCTCGTCCAGAGCGGACCGGAAATGGTCACGATTGGAAAGCTGCCTCAAACACCACGAGCCAAAAAAGTGATCGAGTATTCCATGGAGGAAGCTCGCAATCTAAACCACAATTACGTTGGCACCGAACACATTCTGCTTGGGCTTTTGCGCGAGCAAGAAGGAGTCGCAGCCCAAGTTTTGATGAATCTCGGGATGAAGCTTGAGGATGTCCGCGAAGAAGTCCTCAATCTGCTTGGACATGGGATGGAGAGCGCCGAAGTGGGCGAACGAGGCGGACGCGAAGGCACCGGCTCGGGTGAACCGGGCCAGACGCCCAAGGGTGGCAAGAGCAAGACGCCTGCCTTGGATAGCTTCGGACGCGATTTGACCGAGCTTGCACGTCAAGGCAAACTCGATCCGGTCATTGGTCGCGAACGCGAAATCGAACGCGCGACGCAAGTCCTCTGCCGACGCACCAAGAACAATCCTGTGCTTCTCGGCGAAGCTGGCGTTGGGAAGACCGCGATCGTCGAAGGATTCGCTCAGCGAGTAGTTAACGGCGAAGTCCCAGAAATCTTGGCCGACAAACGCATTGTTGTGCTGGATTTGGCGATGATGGTTGCCGGAACGAAGTACCGTGGGCAGTTCGAAGAACGCATCAAAGCGGTGATGAACGAAGTCCGTCGTGCTCGCAACACAATCCTCTTTATCGACGAACTGCATACGCTCGTCGGAGCTGGTGGCGCCGAAGGAGCTATCGATGCGGCCAACGTCCTGAAACCAGCCCTTGCTCGTGGCGAAATCCAATGCATCGGTGCAACCACGCTCGACGAGTACCGCAAGTACATCGAAAAAGACAACGCATTAGCTCGACGATTTCAAGAGATCATGGTCGAGCCGACCGGAACTCAAGAGACGATCCAGATTCTCAAGGGACTCAAATCCCGATACGAAGAGCATCACCGAGTTCAAATCACCGACGATGCTATCGCTGCGGCCGTCGAAATGAGCGAACGCTATATCACCGCACGATGCTTGCCCGACAAGGCCATCGATGTCATTGACGAATCGGGAGCACGCGTCCGTCTACGAACCATGAGCAAGCCGCCCGATCTCAAAGATATCGACGAAGACGTCGAACGCCTCAACAAGGAAAAAGAGGACGCGGTCGCAAACCAAGATTTCGAGAAGGCAGCTAGCCTGCGCGATCAAGCGGACAAATTGCGACGCAAGAAAGAGCAGATCACTCGCGATTGGCGAGAAAAAAGCCGTGAAACCGACGGCGTTGTCGACGAAGAAGTGGTCGCCGAAGTTGTCTCGAAGATGACCGGAATACCACTAACACGGTTGTCGACCGAAGATTCCTTGCGTCTCATGAACATGGAAGCGGAACTCCACAAGCGTGTGGTTAGCCAAGAACAAGCGGTTACGGCAGTTGCCAAAGCGGTCCGCCGCAGCCGAAGCGGACTCAAGGATCCAAAGCGACCTACGGGTTGTTTCGTGTTCGCTGGTCCGACTGGGGTGGGTAAGACGTTGTTGGCAAAGGCCTTGGCCGAATGCCTCTTTGGCGATGCGGATGCGCTTGTTCATATCGACATGAGCGAGTACATGGAAAAGCACAACGTGAGCCGACTCATCGGTGCACCTCCTGGTTATGTTGGATACGAAGAGGGTGGACAACTCACGGAAAAGATCCGTCGTCGTCCTTATGCGGTTGTACTGCTCGATGAAATCGAGAAGGCACACCCTGACATTTTCAACATGCTCTTGCAAGTCATGGAAGAAGGACGATTGACCGACAGCTTCGGTCGCAACGTCGACTTCCGAAATACGATCTTGATCTTGACCACCAACGCAGGGGCGGAAGCCATCAAGAATGAATCTGCTTTCGGTTTCCAAAAACCGGACGGCGACGCATCCTACGATAGCATGAAGTCTCGCGTGATGGACCAAATCGAACGCGTCTTCCGTCCAGAGTTCTTGAATCGGCTCGATGACACCATCATCTTCCGACACCTGAACAAAGAAGACCTCAAAAAGGTTATCGACTTCGAAATGGCCAAGGTCCGAGAACGACTTAAAGAACGCGGTTTTGAATTGGTGCTGACCGACGAGGCCAAGGAATTTATCATCAAGCAGGGAGCGAATTTGGACTACGGTGCTCGTCCATTGCGACGCGCCATCGAGCAACGTATCGAAGATCCTCTTGCCGAAGAGCTGTTGCAAGGGACCTTCGAAGGCAAAAACGCTATCATGGTGGACGTATTCAAGGGCGAAGACGGCAAGGTGACGCGGCTCGATTTCAAAGGTGAGTATCGAGAACAAGCAGTCGTAACCGAACCCGCAGCTGCCGGCGCCTAGGGCAGTGGACGCCACCTTGTTTTTAAGGTAGTGGATCTTGTCAAAAATCCTGCAGCATCGGGATCTTTAACAAGATCCACTACCCATCTCACGTCGGGATCTTTGACAAGATCCACTACCCAGTATTTGCTAACTCTTCGCAAATATCTCGATATTGGCGGGCATCTTTCGATGCCTCAAAACCCTTTTTGGTTGCTACAATACGCTCCTAAAGTTGGACGTGTCGGTACTCGTCCAATGAGTTTCATGCAGCACTTTAGATAGGGTTATCCAATATGTTCAAGTCCCTTGTCGGCGGATTGATTTTTTCGTTGGCGTTTTCCATTCCTGCGTTCGGCGAAGATCTCAAGATCAACAAAGAGAAATCCAAGATCGAATTCGTGGGCAAGAAGCCAGATGGGAAACATGCCGGTGGATTCAAAGACTTGACGGCCAGTGCCAAGGTTGATCATGAAACGCCAAGCAACAGTACGTTGACCATCGAAATCAAAACCGAGAGCCTCTGGTCCGATAACGAAAAACTGACTGCCCACCTCAAGAATCCAGATTTCTTTAAAGTCAAGGAATACCCGACTATCAAGTTTGAGTCGACCAAAATCGAAGTCAGCGGCGACGAAGGAACGATTACGGGCAAACTGACGATGCTTGGAAAGACCGTCGAAGTGAAAGTTCCGATCAAAGCAGAGATGTCCGATACCTCGCTCAAGGTAATGGCCGACTTCAAAATCGATCGCACCAAGTGGGGATTGGGAGTTCCTTACGCAAATGGAAAGATTGACGACGACGTTTCGATCAAGGCCGAACTCGTGTTCCCTAGGTAGTAAACTCCGAGGCAACTACTCGTTCCAGGCTCCGCCTGGAACGCAGCAAACTAGTCTCTGCCTCGCCGCCTCACCATACAATCGCACCCAGAGTAGAGCAATGGTTCTCAATTGCTACAACGATTGAGACAATCGTTTTACTTTGCTCCTCCAACGATTGAGACAATCGTTCTACTCTAATGGACTTCCCCAATTTCCAACTCCCAGCCACCCTCGCCCTCGCTATGGACGGGCGGATTGCGTTTGCATTGCAGTTGGCGACTGCGGCCAGTCGAGAAACGCTGAAGTTCTTTCGCACAAGCGACTTTCAAGTCGAACGCAAGAGCGATCGTTCGCCCGTGACGCTCGCGGACAAACAAGCCGAGCAAATCGTTCGCAAGCTCATCGCCCAATCGTATCCTAGCGATAGCGTACTGGGCGAAGAATTTGGAAGCGTCGCCGGTCATTCAGAATTCGAATGGATCATTGATCCGATTGACGGGACCAAGAGTTTCATTTCGGGCGTGCCTTTGTATTCGACGTTGGTCGGATTGACGGTCAACGGCAAGCCCTCGATCGGAGTTATCGCCATCCCTGCCATGGGGGAGCTGATCATCGCAGCAACTGGACTTGGTGCGTGGTACGGTCAGGCCTTGTCCTCTGGTTCAAGTCCATCGGTCGTTCCGTTAATGCGTTCCTACGTCTCCAAGCAATCGAAGCTATCCGATGGCTTAATGGTCATATCTCAGACCGATAATTTCGCTCGTCGGAACGCGATGTCGGCCTATTTGGAACTTGAAAAGGAGGCCTATGTAACGCGGACTTGGGGAGATGGATATGGATATCTGCTGGTGGCAACAGGTCGAGCCGAGGTAATGATCGACCCGATTGTGAACCCATGGGACGTAGCCGCTGTCGCACCGGTGGTCGTCGAGGCGGGGGGCAAGTTTTCATCTTGGAGCGGGGCATACGATATTCGAGCGGGACATTGCTTTGCCAGCAACGGCTTGGTGCACGATCGCGTGCTAAAGAGTCTATTGCCATTTAGCCGATAGGATTTGTTCGCAACAAACCATCAATCTGCTTCCTACCCGTGGTTATAATGGGCTGTTGAATTTTCTTTCCCTAGGGTCATGTTCGATGTTGACGCGAATTCTGGCAATTGGCATGTGCATTGCTTGGTTTGGGCAGCAGCAGGTTGTAAGCCAAGAGCCTGCGAGCGAGGCTGAACTTGCCTTTGTTCGGAGCGTCGCTCCGCTTCTGCGCGAGAAATGCATCGCTTGTCATGGTTCTGTCCCGGACAGGATCGAGGGATCGTTAAACCTGCTTACTCTGGGTGGGTTGTTGCGAGGCGGCGACAGTGAAAAGCCCTCGATCGTAATCGGCAAACCCGACGAAAGTCCCCTCTTGCTCGCCGTCCGACGCGACCACGACTTATGGTCCGCAATGCCACCCAAGGAGGCCGAACGACTCAGCGACGAGCAAATCGATTTTGTTCGGAAATGGATTCGAGCCGGAGCGACTTGGCCAAACGAAGCAAGGCAGGCAGAGATCACAAAGAAATATGCAGCCGAATGGGCTGACGAGGATGGACTGCCAGTCAAGACATCGGGTGGACTTTCCCCGGACTGGACCAATCGCAGGTACAAGCCGGACGGTCTTTGGGCTTATCAGAGAGTCCGAAAACCAACGACCTCATCGAGTTCCAAAAGCAACCCGATCGACGAGCTTGTCGAAGCCAAAATACCGAAAGACCTGTCCGTTGCTTCGATGGCTGATCCGAGGACCTTCATTCGTCGTGCCACATTCGATTTGACGGGATTGCCACCCACGCCAGCTCAAGTGGTGCAATTCGAAAAGGAACATGCGATCCATCCCGACAAAGCAGTCGCAGGACTGGTAAATCGTCTGTTGGACAGCCCGCACTATGGCGAACGGATGGCCCAACTTTGGCTCGACGTCGTAAGGTATGCGGACTCGTCGGGCTTTGCGAACGATTATGAACGCGGCAACGCATGGAGATATCGCGATTACGTCGTGCGGTCCTTTAACTCTGACCTACCGTACAACCAGTTCGTTCGCGAGCAACTTGCCGGCGATGAGATCGATGCAAACGACCCAGAAAAACTTGTTGCCACAGGATTCCTGCGGATGGGTCCGTGGGAGTTGACGGGCATGGAGGTCGCCAAAGTAGCCCGACAGCGTTTCCTCGACGATGTGACCAACAGCGTGGGTGAAACATTTCTGGCTCATTCGTTGCAATGCGCTCGATGCCATGATCACAAGTTCGATCCAGTGCCCACCCGCGACTACTATTCGATCCAGGCAGTTTTTTTGGCAACCCAATTGGTCGATCGGCCTGCCGCGTTCCTGAACGACGAAAACACGCAGGGGTTTGACGAACGCAACTACCTCAAACTCCGCAATGACGAGTTCGAAGTTGCGCTTCAAGACGTCCGAAGCAAGGTGACCGTCGAAGCGGCTAGAGCTTGGTTTCAAGAAACAGGCCGCGATTCGACTGAGTTCGAGCAAGCCCTCGACCACATCAAGAAAACCAAGCCAAACGAATACTCCAAAGCCATGGTCGCGGCAATTCGCAAACGAATGCAAGATCAAGACGTTCACCCCGACCTGATCCCGCCACCTAACATTGGCTTCACGCCCCAAGATTTCGGCAACGAGCGAATCGCTCGTAAAGGTCAAGAACGTCTCAAGTGGGAATTCGATCGCTACGAGCCGTATGCATTATCGGTCTTCAATGGTCGCACACCCGGTGTAAAAACAGTCAACTCACCGATTCGGTTGCCCAAAGAACCGATGAAAGAAGTGGACCTTGAGGATGCGTGCATTCGAACGGGTGGAGATCCTTTTGCCGTCGGAGAAAAGGTCGTGCCAGGTGTACTGAGTATCCTCGGTGACATCCCTAACTCTGCCATTCCGACTGAAGTCGAGGGGCGCAGGTTGGCTTTTGCCGATTGGGTCGCGCATGAAAAAAATGCGTTAACGACGCGAGCGATCGCCAATCGAATTTGGATGTGGCATTTCGGAGATCCCATCGCTGGCAACCCGAACAACTTCGGGAGCACGGGCAAGAAGCCAACCAACCCGGAGTTGCTCGATTGGCTCGCGGCCAGTTTCGTTGAACAGGGATGGTCGTTCAAATCGATTCATCGAGTCATCATGAATAGTCGCGTCTATCGGCGCAGTGCTGAGCACCCGAATGCTGCCGAGTTAACGAAGCTCGACCCCTTGGGGACGAGTTTGGCGGTCTTTAAGCCGAGGCGGTTGTCCGCCGAAGAATTGCGAGATGCCATGCTGGCGGCAACCGGTGAGCTCAACGAAACGCTTGGTGGAATACCCAATCGCCCTGAGATCAATGTCGAAGCCGCGTTACAACCTCGGCAAGTCATGGGTACTTTTGCATCCGCTTGGATACCCAACCCTTTGCCATCGCAACGTCATCGTCGTTCTTTGTACGCACTGAAGCTTCGAGGGCTGGTGGACCCCGCAATGGAGGTCTTCAATCTGCCTGCTCCCGATTTCTCGTGCGAACAACGTGAGGTGTCGTCCATAACGCCACAAGTTTTCTCCCTCTTCAACGGTCGGAGCAGTTATGCTCGGGCGTTGTCTTTGGCCGCTCGTGCATGCAAAGAAAACTTGTCCGACGAAGAGACTCTCAAGCGGGTCTATCAGATCGTCTTTTCACGCTCACCTTCGGATTCAGAACTTAGCGCTTGCATGGGCCACTGGCGTAAAATGGAAACAATCCAATCTTCATCAGAGTTCAACGAGCACAAACTGCCAACCAAAGTTCGACGCGATGCGGTCGAGGAAAACACAGGGGAAAAGTTCTCATTCGAGGAGACGTTGCATTCGAATGCCGACTTTGTCTCAGACTTGCAACCCCATGAGGTGGATGCCAAGACGCGGGCGCTTGCCGACGTATGCTTAGTGTTGTTTAACAGCAACGAGTTTATTTATGTCTACTAAGAATCGCTTTCCATGCGCTGGGGCACGAGCTATCCACGCTCCGACACGCCGAGAGTTTGTTTATGGAATCGGTGCTAGCCTCGGGAGTGTCGCGCTGACCGCCATGTTGGCAAGCGAGGCCGAGTCTCAGTCCGAGCCGAATCGCTTGGTACCAACCCATGGGCACTTTCCAGTCAAAGCCAAGAATTGCATCTTCCTCATGATGGAGGGTGGCCCATCGCACATTGATACGTTCGATCCGAAACCGGCGTTATCCAAAATGCATCTCAAGGAGTTTACGCGATCGGGGGAGAAAAAATCGGCGATGGAGAGCGGCAAACGCTACTACGTTCAAAGCCCTTTCCGATTTATTCGGGCAGGACAATCCGGTGCTGACTTGGCTGAGAACTGGTCCCATCTGGCTAAGGTCGCGGACGAGATCTGTTTTTTCAGAGGTTGCCAAGTCGACAGCGTCAATCATCCAACGGCCATGTATCAAATGAACTGCGGCAATCGCTTTGGCGGCGATCCAGCCGTTGGTGCCTGGGTCAACTACGGATTGGGATCGATCAATCAGGATCTACCGGGCTTCATCGTGTTGCCCGAAGTTAGCTACCCACAAGGTGGCGCTGCCAATTGGAGCAACGGATATCTCCCTGCAAAGCATCAAGGTACCCCGCTTCGAGCCAAGGGATCACCCATCCTCGACCTCCATCCGCCGGCTGGAATTACTTCGGAACATCAGCGAAAGAATCTTGACTTGCTATCGCAGTTGAATCAGCAGCATGCGATGGCGCATCCATGGCACAAGGAACTGCTGGCCCGGATGGAGAATTATGAGTTGGCTTTTCGAATG
>JBEBHM010001092.1:0-2281 GCA_040080875.1 Pirellula sp. | reverse complement strand
GGGAGTGGTTCGAAATCGACGAACCCGCTCCGTACATGGAAAAAGTACTGCCGATCCGCGAAGAGAAAAGGGAACTAATTCCTGCGGTCACGCACGTCGATGGCAGCGGGAGACTCCAATCGGTTTCCCGACGAACGAACCCACTCTACCATGCCTTGATCTCGAAGTTCTTTCAGAAGACGGGTGTACCAATCCTTCTTAACACGTCGCTTAACGAAAATGAACCCATCGTTCGTACTGCCGCCGAAGCCATCAGTTGTTTTTTGAGGACCGACATGGATGTATTGGTTTTGGGTTCCTATGTACTTAATCGTCATTCGCCCGATTTCCCAAACGCATTTCGCAAACGGGTTCGAGAGAATTTGGTGGGAGTATGACGACGATTTTTACCCGCCCGCTCAACTCCACACGAAGCCTAAACTAATAGAGCAATAACGTATTCAGATGCTCGCGCAAGAGGGCCGTCCAACGACGGCCCTCTTGCATTTAATGAGATTGTTCGCCGCAATTCAACAAGGCCGCGATTTGATCCAGAAGCTTACGTCAGTATCGCGAACAGTGGGCTGGACTCGCATTGTTGTCTCGGTGACAATGTTTCAAAAATCGACTATTGCTCGGTCACAGTTCAATCTTTGGATGAGCCGCAGTTCGCATGCGTCAGGTTTCTCAAAAAAACCGGACGCCAATGCATTCCGGCTGTTGTACCGCAAAGCACTAAACGTCCTTGCGCAAGTCTAACATGTGGGATTGAGCAATAATGCTCAACGATAAAATGCTAATTTGGTTCTTGTTTTTGATAGGTGTTCTGGCACACTCAACTCTTTTGTGGAAACACTTTGAGTGGATGTGGAAGGCGGAGCATTTTCAGTTTTTCCCAATTGCGTTATTGGCGGCTGGAGTGTTGCTTTACTCGAAGCGACGTGAGTTTGTCGAGATAGTTCGGGATTCCCATTCAGGGCCGCCTGCTCCCTCTACGCTTATTGTGTCGATCTTACTCTCGATCAATGTGATGGTCTTTTCGTTCGCGCTATTGGCTGAGTTCCCCTTGCTGGGATGGTTGAGTACCTTGCTATTCTTGGCAGTGATCGTTTATGCATCCTATGGCTGGCTCGGACTGAAAGTCGCATGTCCAGTCTTCGTTGTGCTCTTGGTGATTCGACCAATTCCAGGGGGGCTTGAACAAATCCTTACCACAAGCATGCAACGATTTGCAAGCAATATTTCAAGCCATTTACTTGATGCGATGGGAGTCATACATTACCGTCAAGGCGTGGTACTTGTGTTGCCTACTCAGAGCTTCATGGCGGAAGAAGCCTGCAGCGGAATTCGGTCTCTTTTTTCAAGTATTACCGCGATCGTATTCTGGGGCTTGCTGCATCGTTACCACTGGGCACGACATCTTGTCAACGTAATACAAACAATTCTTTGGGTGGTTGTCTTCAATGCATTGCGAATCACATTGGTTGTTTGGGTCGAGGACGTGACAGAGTATTCGTTAGCGACTGGCTTGACGCATGATTTTTTAGGTTTGATCGTCTTTTTTTGCATTTTTGGCACTGTGCTAAGTGCAGACCAGCTCATGGCTTCTCTAGCTCGGTCCAAGAAAGATGAAGAAGAAATGGAGCTCAATCCTCCGACTCCGATTCAATGGAGTATTGCAAGTTGGCTGCATTGGCGTGCAACACACTCCGCAGTTTCGTTTTGGATTGTCGTTTTTGGATTACTATTGATCGGCACGTTTCGGCTCCAAGCAAACAAGGGGTTTCTGGGAATGGATAGCGCTACTGCAGAACAGTATCTTGGAGTGCCAACTGCTGATTTCATGCCTCCATCAGTCGGTGAATGGACCCAGGTGAGTTTTGAGCATCTTCACAGGCATGAACATGCCGATATGGGATCGGACTCCTATGTTTGGAAATTCGCCAATAGTGAACACGAATTGATACTTTCTATAGATGGTTCGTTTAACGAATACCATGACCTGTCATTCTGTTATGCAAACCTAGGCTGGAGCGTATCCACAGACTTGCAATACGATACTCTCGCGGATCGAATTGCAGGGCAAAGACGTGATAAACCCGATTGGTCCAAACTAGAGTTGCGCAAGCCCACAGGCGAAACTGGGATCGTACTTTTTTCCGCTGTCGATCGGAATGGAAGCACCGTGTATCCATCCAATAGGCCATTTGATGACACCCCAGTGCGCATTGTTCAGTCGATGAGCGCGATTTTTGGATTGCAGTCCGATTCGGGGTTCCTCGCCATGAATTATCGACGTCCC
>JBEBHM010001091.1:0-2288 GCA_040080875.1 Pirellula sp. | reverse complement strand
GCCTCAGCTCGAGCACTTCGCCACGCATTCATTTGACGCGGCCGGGTATACCCTGCTGCAGCTCATCGAGACTTCGAACATCTGTGCCCACTTTGCCGAAAATCTCGGCCAGGTGTACATCGATATCTTCTCGTGCAAGACCTTCAGCAACGAAGACGCCGTGGCCGTGTGCCGCAAGTACTTCGAACCTGAAATCGTCGAACAGCACGTGCTCGAACGTGGACGCTTCCCGGCCTCGCTGAAAAAGGCGAGTTGAGGATGGCGGACAAGTTCATCGAAAACCTGTACCCCGGGCAGGTTTTCCAGGGTTTCCATTACGACGAAATCCTGTACGAGGCCCAATCGCCGTTCCAGTCGATCGCCATCTACCGCGCGCCCGTCCTCGGGCGCGTGCTGGTGCTCGACGGGATCGTGCAGACCACGGTCGCCGACGAATTCATCTACCACGAGATGCTGGTGCACGTGCCGATGCTGTCGGTGCCGGCCCCCAAGCGCGTGATGATCGTCGGCGGCGGCGATGGCGGCTGCCTGCGTGAAGTCCTCAAGCATCCGATCGAACGGGTCGACATGGTCGAGATCGATCCAAGTAGGTTTTGCCGAAGTAGAGTCCAGGATTTGGAACTTGAGGTCGCTGAAACTGACACCGGTTCCGCTCTCAGGTACTTGTGAGTTAAGCCATTGTCGAAAATCGACTGGTAACACATCTCCGGTGCGTACTTGTTGACTGGAGAATTTGGAAAAAGATGCCGCTTCGTACAGAAGACTTCCCGTAGCTTTTGAACCCAGTAGGTTGGGATGCACTTGGCCTTTGCTGTCTTTCGCATTTCCAGGTCCTTGCCAGGCAACTGATTCTGTTGGAGTAACAATCCAACGCGCCGGTTGATCGCTAGTGAGGTTCGGTGGGTTAAGTGGTGTCAAGACTTGACTGGAATTTGCTTGCAATGACGGTGATGCAGTGAATCCGTGACCTTCCCAGGCTTTTGTGACACCGTCGATGACGGTCCAGTTTCGGGACTGAGCGGCGATGGCAATCTGTTGGTTCAACGGTTGGATCACTTTCTCACGAACCCATAACATCTCATCAGCCGAAACTTCCAGGGGACTCTGAAAAAGACCTTCAAGCTTTGTTCCAATCCAACCAGACAGGGGAAACAAATCGTCTAAGATCTTGTCCCCCAGTTTTAGCGTGCCATTGACCCATTGACTGAATGGATCCGGGTATTGCGTGATGAGCACTTGGCGTGGTATCCCGCCCGCTAGGTTGTCAATCAGCCCGTCCAGTCGTTGATACTCGCTTTGAAGGTTGTTCAAACCTGCCGTCGATCTATCGAAGCCTTTTCTTATCTCATTTCCAATAATTGGTAATTGATAGACGGTTGGGAATAACAGCTTCACGAATTCATTCCAATTGCCTTCTTCTGTGTTTGTTGTTTGTCCCTCCAATACAGCTTTTCCGAGAGCGTCTCGCGCATCTAGATATCGAGGGCCATTTTGATCGGGATCGTTGGGGTCAAGAAATAGTACACCCGCAATCACGTTGGCAAACCCGATGTCATTGCCGCCTAGGGAAATGGTCATGGTATCAATCTTGCGACTGCCGACTATCTCTGCAAGTTGTTCCATCTGAGGTCGAAGCCAAATGCTCTGGTTGTTTGGATTTTCGTCCATCGCATCAATTCCACTCCGTCGGTACTCGTCTTCGATCCCCTGATAGATCCCTCGCGTGTTGGTATCCTTGTCCACAACATCCGGATCCGGGAAAATGGATCCTTCGATTTCGCTGCCGGATGCCGCTAGAAAGACAAAGGTGACCGACGTATGTGGGTCGGATAGTTCTAACATCTTTGCCATTTGTGCTGACGCGGCAAAAGATGATCTATGTGCGATGCGGTTTTGACGGCTCATCTCCGCCGCACTACCAACCATCCATTGCCCATACTCGTCATTCCCTTTGGTTAGCTCTGGAGTGCCTTCACCTGACCCATAGGAGTCGCCGATTGCGGCGACGAGAATATTGTCAACGTTGATATTTTGCGAGACTACAAGTGGCTGTTGCCCGGCAGCGTTACCTCTGATCGTAACTACAAAAGTCTCTACTGAAGGGGTGGTGGTAGGGTCATCGCTTTCCGGCAAGTTTACGGAGTACTCTTGAGGAACGCCATTGATGATGTTGCCCACCGGTAGAACTAACGCTTCAACAGGTTGTTCATTTACCTTGATCTGCTGGTCGGAATGATTGCGAATGAAGAAATCAAAACTGGCTGGCCGCGAACCATTTGGGAAAACCA
>JBEBHM010000011.1:0-30782 GCA_040080875.1 Pirellula sp. | reverse complement strand
GTATAGAGCTGCAAACATATCTGGGTCAAAAGGTGACAATACCACTTTCTAAGATCAGCAGTATCAACTACGCCACTGCCAACATCAAATGGCTGTCGGAACTTGAGGTGCTCGAGGCCGTGGCAGACAAACGTTTCAGTTTTCGGTCCAACGTTAGCGGTCTTGACCGAGCCATGGCTCCTCGGTTTATCGCCAACAAAGGACCTACCGCCATCGCCAATTCTGGTGACAAGGATTTATATTTCCCGAGCCCAGGACGATTTGTGTTTCGTGCGCCCGAAGGATTTAGCTCGTTCCAGTCTCAGGTGTTGCGAACCGACGAAGGGAATCAACGTAGCGACCTCACCATCGAAGTCTGGCAGGATGATCAACGTATCGCGGGGCTGCCTCTGCCATTCGATCAAGACTCCATTGAAATCAATGTGTCGGTTCAGGCTGGCAAAAAAATTCGGCTCGCCGTCGCGGGGGGTTCCAAGCTCATGGTCGGAACGGAAGTCCAATGGAAACAGCCAAGGCTCAAGAGATAGGGCGATCAACCATGCAGCGATTCATACCACGAAAGTCGATGAAGTACCTTGGGATGGGGTACCTTGCGGGACACGCCATCGGAATCGGGCTACTCTCTGCGATGTTCGCCAACGCTCAAGAGCCACCAAGGCTGAATGAACCACCCACGTTGAATGAAAGAGTGCTTGCCGCCCAGCAGCAACGCATCGACGCGATGAAGAAAGCTTCGGCTCCCACCGTTGCGGTGTATGGGTCCGACGGACAAGGGGGTGGCAGCGGTGTGTGCATCTCAAAAGATGGCTACGTCCTGACCAACTTTCACGTATCCAGTCCATTCGGACACCGCATGCGGTGCGGACTCAACGACGGCAAAATGTACGAATGCGTGGTCGCAGGAATCGATCCGACAGGTGACCTGGCGGTCCTCAAAATGGTAGGGTGTGATGATTTCCCAGTGGCCGACATAGGAAACAGCGATGATGTCCGAATTGGACAGTGGTGCTTTGCGGTCGGTAATCCATTTGTGTTGGCGACCAATCTGCAACCGACGGTAACGTATGGACTGATCAGTGGAGTGCGTCGCTATCAGTATCCAAGCGGTACGATTTTGGAATATAGTGACTGTATCCAAACCGATGCTGCGATCAACCCAGGTAATTCTGGCGGTCCCTTGTTCAACATGCGAGGTGAATTGATCGGCATCAATGGCCGCTGCTCGTTTGAAAAGCGTGGACGAGTCAATGTAGGAGTTGGGTACGCGATTTCGGTCAAGCAAGCCATGAACTTTTTGTGGCAACTCAAATCCGGACGAGTCGTGGACCACGCGACGCTCGGCTTTACGGTCTCAACCGACACCGGCGGCAAAGTCACGGTCTCCAACATCTTGGAATCCAGCGATGCATTCCGACGCGGTCTGCGATACGGTGACGAGATTCTCAAGATTGGTGACCGGGAAATCGGCACGACGAACCAATTGAAGAACATTCTTGGAATCTATCCCGACCATTGGCGTATCCCGATGCGATTTCGAAACGACGATGGGGTTGTTGACACCTACGTCCGCTTGCAGAGCTTGCACCTCCCGAGTGAACTCGAAGAAATCATCAAAGGCGAAGCCCCCCAAGGACGACCGACTCCGCGCAAACCGGGTGCGCCCGAGGAAAAATTGCCGGACGAGAAAGCCGAGTCGCTTGCTCAAAACAAAACCGCAAAGAAAGATCCGCTCGCTCACATGTACGAGGAGAGACGTGGGTTTTCGAATTATTATTTCAATCGCTTCGAGTTAGACCGAATATTGGCTCTGCAATCCAAACAGGGCAAGTGGAATGACAGCCAAGAAGTTTGGAAGGTTGTCGGAGAAATTCCGCGAGAAAACTCCGCAGTCGAAATGGGACTCTCGGACATGAGTGTCGTGTTGCGGTTGGGGGACAAGACCGAATCGGTACATCCGAGGCAAGGCTGGCCGCAATGGATCAAACAACGCTCGTCTATCGGAGCAGCGATGGGAATGCGTATCTGGCAAGAATGGATGCGTCGCGGACCCCGTTTGATGGGGGAAGCAATCTATCGCGGGCGAAATCCTATCGTCGGTCGAGAGGGTTTGTTCGACACCACCAGGATCACGGTCAGCGATTTCGATGTAGTCGTCTATACCGACGTGGACACCGGACTGGTCGAATTGATCGAAATTTTCTCAGATCAACTGACCGACCCAGTCGAGCTCTATTTCGAAAAATATGAAATGACCAACGGGCGGGCCACTCCCATGCAGTTGCGATTGGTTTACGGATTGGAGACCCAGTTCCTGGTATCGATTCAATCCATCGAGTTCAGTGAGTCAACGGGGGGTAAAGATCTATGAAAATTGAGTCTGGACCCCGTCGAGCGCGTAGTCTTGCATGGCTGGCTTGCGCTGCCGCATGGCTGACCGCTTCAATAATAACAAACAGATGCACACGAGCAGCCGACGCCGACCGACCTGCCGATATCCTGATCAGCAACGAAGCTCTCATTGCGACCAGCCAAGAAAAGGTTGTGAAATTGTATGGCGCCGGCGGTGCGCGCGGGCTGGAGAGCTATCAAAGCGGCATCATCATCGACAATTCCGGACACATCTTGACGAGTTGGACAACCGTCTTGGACGTGAACAAAGTACGGGTGGTGACCTACGACGGGCGTCGATTGGATGCCACCATGGTGGACATGGATCCGCAAACAGAATTAGCCATCCTCAAAGTCGACGATGCAGGCTTGGTCGGTTTTGATCTTTCCAAATCCACGAATGCCACTACCGGTCAACGTGTGTTTGCTATCACCAATTTGTTTGGAATCGCAGCCGGCAATGAGTCGTGCAGCGCTCAAAAAGGTGTCATCATGGCCACCACCGCGTTGACGACCCGTCGAGGCAAAATCAAATCGCTCTATCAGGGGCGAGTCTATGTGTTGGACGTTATGACGAATAATCCCGGCGCCGCTGGCGGAGCTTTGATCGATCTGCAAGGACGATTGGTGGGGATGATCGGCAAAGAGATTCGAGATGAGCAAGCGGGCATTTGGCTCAACTATGCGTTGCCGATCGACGTGGTCAAAGCTTCGGTGGAACGGATCTTGTCGGGCAATAAATCGATGCCTGAAAGTGAACTCAAGTCGGTAGCGCAACCGCATCGAATCGCGGACCTCGGCATCGCCCTGATCCCTGATGTGCTGGCCAAGACACCACCATTTGTCGATTCTGTTCGTGATGGCACCGTGGCCATGCGCAGTGGTCTTCAAACCAACGATCTTGTATTGCTTCTCAATGATCAACGTGTCGATTCGCGAAAGAGCCTTGAGAAAATGCTCTCGACCATCAATCGTTCCGACTCATTCTATCTGCTAGTCCAACGTGGACAGGAACTCATTCGTATTCATGTTCGACCTTAGATTGTCCCAGTGGATTCGTTGCGCCGTTGCATGTGCTCTCTTGGCGTCCTTCGCCGTTTGCTCGTTGGTCAACTCAAGCGACCCACCGCTAGATGAGTTGGAGCAACAGGCCTTTCAGGCGGCTGCGGACTACGTGCAGGATTGCGTGGTACAAGTCGAAACGTTTGGTGGTCTTGAAATCGTAAATCAACAATTGGTTGCGTCGGGCCCATCGACGGGAACGGTATTATCGCCAGACGGTTGGATCATGACGAGCATGTTTCAGTTTCGTGGCCAACCGGCCTCGATCACCGTGGTCCTCCCGGATGAACAACGACGGGCAGCCAAGCTGGTGGCGCGAGACCACAGCCGTGAATTGGCATTGCTCAAGATCGACATCGACAAGCCGCTCAAGGCGGCCGTAGCTAGCAACAAAGGCGATTGGCGCATCGGGCAATGGACGATCGCTCTCGGCAAGACGTTTGATTTTCGAGTAGCCAGCCGCAGCGTTGGGATCTTGAGCGCTCAAGGACGAATATTCAACAAGGCCATCCAAACAGACGCCAAGATATCGCCCCAAAACTACGGTGGGCCACTCATCGATTTGCGTGGCAACGTCATGGGAATCTTGGCCCCCATCAACGCTGGCATCGCTACCGAAGGCGAGGTGGAGCAGTGGTATGATTCGGGGATCGGGTTCGCCATACCACTCGAAGATATCTTAGAACGATTGCCGAAAATGCAGCGGGGAGAAGATATCCACCCTGGCAAGGCTGGTTTTCGAGCGTCCAGTCCGGATGAGTTCGCCCCCGAAATCGTCTTGAGCGGGGTAACTCCTGGTTCGCCAGCCGCTAAGGCAGGCATGAAAGCTGGCGACAGAATAATCGGGGCGGGTTCAAGCCGCGCATCCCTTCGACCCGTGTCCATGCACTCGGAACTCAAGCATGTCATGGGCACGATTGACGTTGAGCAAGGCCTCGTGTTGGAAGTCGAACGCGATGGAGCAAAGAAGCAGTTCGAATTTGCACTTGTTAAAGAATTGCCAATCTATCGAGAACCGTTCTTCGGAATCGTCATCGATCCGGTGAGCCCGCAGTCGGCGCCGCGAGTGATCGCCGTATTGCCAAACTCGCCGGCGGCCAAAGCGGGCATCGAGATCGGGGACACGATTGTGAGCGTTGCGGGCGCAAACGTCGACGACAAAAATCAACTCGATGCGAGGCTCGCATTTTTGGACTACCGAGAGCCGATCGACATCCAAGTGCGCTACGATGACAAACCAGCCCGAACCATCCAAGTTGCGCTTGCCACGCAACCGGACCAGGACTTCGAATGGAAGTCGGTCAAGGTAGAGCCGCCCAAAGATGCAGCCGAATCGAAAGCGGCCAAAGGGACTGTGCAATTGCCGTTAGGTGATGTCAAGAACAAAGCGTTCGCGATCGTCCCGTCCAACTATTCGGATGCCTTGCCGTACGGGCTGATGCTTGTCTATGCAGACGCTGGCGCACAAGAACCCAAGGTGTGGTCCGATGCATGGGATTTGTTTGCGCGCGAACATCGGTGGATCGTCGTGATCGCACAGTCTGCGGACGAAAAAGCTTGGTCGTTTGAAGAAGTAGAGCTAGCGGGCCGTTTGCGTTCCTACATGACGACCACGTACAAAATCGACCGAAGACGCATGTGCATCGGAGGACTCGCTTCGGGCATGTTGCCAGCCTACATTTCCGCCATGCAAGGTATCGAATCCTATCGCGGAGTTTGGCTTGGGAATGGCAAGATGTCGCCACGAATCCGAATCCTGCAGGCCGAACCGCTCAAATCGCTCCATTTTTTTGTCAATGGACCTGACCCATCGCTGGGCGGCTTTGTCGAAATTGCTAAAAAGAATGGCCACACCGTGATGTTCCAAAACGAAGAATGGAAGACCGCGAATGTAGTCGACTCGCAAGTGCTTGGGCAATTGCAGCGATGGATGCGATTGCTGGAGGCGCATTGATGGCGTCGTCCAATTCCAGCGGATCCCCAAAACGAAAATCGCCTCATTCAGGTCAGAGACCCAACAATTCCGTCCAGTCCAATGACTTGTCGCATGTGCGTTGGATCACGTTGATCCTTTCGATTTTGTTGGTCGCGTTTTCGGTCGCTCTCCGATTGCAACCCTCGTTGATACCCAAAGGATCGTCGCTGGCATCCGACGCTTTTGGCAAAGTCGGAATCGTTTTGTTTTGCATTTGGTTGGCTTGGCCAGCCGTCGAGATGGTCTGGCGATCACCCAGCGGTGCCGCCCTGATGGCTGCGTTTGCCATGTCCGTAGGTCTGTTTTTATATCAACGTAAGACGATTTACATCACAGGTCCGTTCTTGGCCATCGCAGCCGGGTTAGCACTGCTCCTGGGATGGGTCCGGAAACTGAAAAGCTGAATTTGAAAGTGAACTGCCCGATGTAAACTAGTGTTAGGCCTCGCAAAACAATAAACTACCGAATGGGAATGTTAGCGGCAGGGCGCAAAATCGGCCACTCATTGTTTTGCGATGCTTTCGGACTGGGATCCATGGCTTTTACGTGAAGCGTAAAACGACACACTCTGGCATCAATAACACCATCGGAAAACACATCATGTTGAATCGTATTCCAAAAACAGCTCTGTGCACTTTCATTGCAATCGTCTTCTTAGTCGCCTGTTCTAGTTTTGCACGGTCGGACGATCCGACGGGCGTTTGGCGCGGTGAATGGCGAAGCGGCAGCACGGGGCACCATGGCCCTATGCGCGCCAACATCCAACCGAGGACCGATGGATCGTATCAGGCGCGATTCACCGGTCGATTTGCAGTGATCGTTCCCTTTGCATACCGAGTCACCATGCATCCATCGTACGATGCGTTTGGCAACGCGGTCTTAACGGCGGAGAAACCGCTCGGCCCACTCATGGGCAGTTATCGCATGAACGCACAAGCCCTGGGCAGTCAATTGACGGGTGGTTTTCAAGCGGCCGGTGACAATGGGGTCATACGCATGCGCCGAGTCCGATAGCGTAGGTCCGCATCTCCGAGGCGGACAGTTCAGCATCGTAGGTCCGCATCTCCGAGGCGGACAGTTCAGCATCGTAGGTCCGCATCTCCGAGGCGGACAGTTCAGCATCTCGAAGATACACTACAATCTGTCCTTCGCTCAAAGACTTTTCTCATACATCCAGAAAATTACGATGGTAAAAATTGGTGCCCACATGAGTATCGCTGGGGGCTACTTCAAAGCCGTCGATGCCGCAGCCGAATATGGTATGGATGTCGTTCAGCTTTTTACCAAGAACAATAATCAATGGGCTGCCAAACCCATTTCCGACGAGGACTGTTCGAACTTTGCGTCGTCGTTGAAGAGGACCGGAGTCGCCCGCCCGCTGGCCCACGCATCGTATCTGATCAATCTTGCATCGCCCAAAGAAGAGCTCTGGCAAAAGAGCATAGACGGGATGGTGATCGAGTGGCAGCGAGCGGAATTGCTCCACCTCGACGGCGTTGTGATGCATCCTGGTTCCTGTGTGGATTCAACCCCCGACGAGGGACTTGCAAAGATTGCGGCCGCAATCCATGAAATCCATGATCGAGTCGCTCCCAAGCACAGTTGGTTGTTGCTCGAAAACACAGCCGGTCAAGGTTCCAACCTAGGCTGGAGCATGGAACAGTTAAGTCGGCTGCTGGCAGAGACAGGCGAATCGCTGATGGTTGGCGTCTGTCTGGACACCTGCCATGCTCACGCGGCGGGCTACGATTTCGCAGAAGACTCTGGCTTCAAGGCTTGGGCCAAAGAAGCCAATAAGCTGGGCGTGCTCGACGCCATTCGAGCCATCCATGTCAACGATAGCAAGAAAGGATGCGGTTCGCGCGTTGACCGCCACGAACATATCGGACATGGAACCATCGGCCTCGACGGGTTTAGACGAGTGCTCAAGCACAAACTGCTGAAAAGCCTGCCGATGTACTTGGAGACCGAGAAAGGTCAAACAGACGACGGGGAAGACTGGGACGCGGTCAATCTCCGAGTCCTGCGCGAGCTAGCATAAAGAGTAAAACGATTGTCCCAATCGTTTACGGAACCGTGGAATTACACACCCCAGCCCAGCAATCGAATAGGGTTGAAATTGATCGTATCGACGGCACTTGTCACAAGATAGCTGTACAGTTCGAGATCGTCCGTCAATACAAGAAATTGATCGCTCGCAATGAAGGGCAAGGAAGTATCCGTAATTCCGAATCTTGCGAACGCCGATGATCTAGGCGGCAACGGCCGCGTCCACAGTGAATTTGAACGACGAAATGCAACGACGCTTCATCCAATGCACCATAAATGCAAACACCCTTTCGCGCTGCACATCGTCGTGCAAATCGTGACGGCAGCCGGCCCATGATTTGAACGTCACCACTTCCTCGGTGGCATCTGCGAAACACTGAGAAGCTGCCGGGCATGTCAACGCGTCGTCCGACCCATGCATGAGCAATGTCGGATGCTTGAGCATCCAAGCATGTTGCAAAGCCCACAGTCCACTATCGATTAAATTGGCGGCTAGTCGTAGCGACATGTTCCGATGCACCCAACGGTCCATCAAGTAAGCGTCCTGCGCTCGCCTGTCGCTGCTCAGCTTCGAGACCACGACGGGCGTTTTGATTCGCCAATTGGGAATCTTGGTCGCAAGCCAACGGCCAGCATTCATAAAGTTCTCTTTTGGCATCTTCGTCGCCTTGAGCATGGGCGATCCTGCCACGATTCCACTGACTCCAGAAAGCGATTCAGGACGACGCAGCGCCAAATTGAGTACCAAGTTGCCACCCATGCTCTGACCGAAGAGGAAGTGCGGCATCCTTGGAAACATTTGTGTAGATTGCGCGACGCTGTTCTCAACCTCATCCAGCAGTTGATCATACGAATCGATGCAGCCTTGCCTGCCTGGACTTCGCCCATGCCCAATCATGTCGATGGCGCGCACTCCGATTCCAAGACTTGCCAACGACGTTCCCATCCCCGCATACCGACCGCTGTGGTCTCCAAATCCGTGAATCACGGTCAGGATAGCCCATGGCGATGACGACTCGGGCAGCCAAGAATGATGAAATCGCTTCGCTCCCGCGATTTCAATCACACCGCTCCTACCCTCCACCGATAATGGATATGCTTGCACTCTAAATCGGCTCCAGGTCTTGAGATTGTAAAGTCCATCGAGTCAGACCATCCTTCCAAGAAGGAAAAGTCGCCCGTCATGCTACTCATCGGTTTCTTCGCATCAAAAAGTTAGCTCTTTGAACGAATATGCCGCCCACTTTTGCTAGCAACCACGTGAAACTGTAGGGCTACCAAGGAATTAGGTAGCAGTTATTGGCAAAGCTTGCCGATAGAGCGGAACGAGTATGTCGTCGGACGCAAACAATTGGGACAACCATTCCGCAATTACACAGTCCCGGCTAGCTCCCGAACAGTTGAGAACAACTGTACTACAGATCACACTCATTGGGGCTTTATGCCAACCAACATCGCCGACGCCATCCGATCTAAATTGCACTCCGTTGTTTCGCAACGGTCCTCGGTGGATTCGTCGTCGGATTCCATTCAAGAATCCACGCTAATCCGTAACGGCATGTACTGCGGACGTCGATTTCGTCTGATGGGTTACAACCTCATTTGGTTTCAAGAAGAGGGGCAAATCAAGCTCTTTTCCCCTGATGGCGGTCTCGACGTTTCCTGCACCCTCGCCCAGTTCTGTTCCATGGCGACCGATGCACCGTTTGAAATTCGCCGCGCTGCCTAGTGCTTTGTCCAGATTAGTTTTTTGGGTTGAGCCGCAGGCGTTATCCGCGTTTTTAATCGCAAATCATCGTATCGCAGCTAGCGCTTGCGGCTCAGGTCAACCCCAATTTAATCTGGACGACGCACTAGACCCTGGTCACAGCTTAAGTTCTTGGGTTCACGGTTTTGTTGTCGAACGATTGTCTCAATCGTTTTCTTGAGCGATTTTCTCGTCGAGCAATTGCCAGCACACCCTTTGCATGCGTGGCAAATGAAAACAGCTCTTCCACAAGTTGCCCTTGGTGGTACTGGATGGGCTGCCATCTCGATGCAAATACCCGAACCATTCACCATGTACCGGATCATGGAAATGTCGGTGGCTCCATTCATGAACGAATTGGTGCCAGCGAGAGTACTTTTCATCTTGCGTAAGCAGATACGCCATAAGCGTCGCAATGATCGTCTCGTTGTGCGGCCACCAGAATTTCATGTCGTGCCAATACTCTTGCGGCGGTTTGTTGAGCACATCCCGGAAATAATAAACGCCTCCAAACTCCTTGTCCCAGGCCCACTCCCACATCCAATCCACCATCTGACACCCGACGCCAATCAATTCAGGATTCTGGCGAAATCGGCCTTCGCGCAAGATGAACCAAGCCGCCTCCATGGCGTGCCCTGGATTGAGCGTGCGTCCATCGAAATGATCGACAACATCTCCGTTAGGCGCGACAGACTCCAGCACGGCCCGCAGTTCTGGTTTGATAAAAAAATGTCGGATCTCGTCGATGCTGCGATCGATCCATTGAGTCAACCACGGGCTAGGGCCAAGTGAGCATCGAAGCTCTTGCGCCGTCACAAGAGTGATCATACGGGGAGCGAGCCCGATCATCGGCCGTGTGCCTGAGTACTTTGGAGGCATCAACCCAGGTGTAAAGTTCCATCGCGTAAAAAACTCAAATAGTTCTACGGCCCGCTGTCTTGATCGCTGGTCTCCCGTGGCTTGAAAGTATGCGGCGTGCGCGATCGATGCAAAGGCTTCGCTATAGGCATATCGACGCTTACGAATGGGGCGCCCATCTTGCGTTACATGAAAAAACATCCGTCCGTCGGAATCAACACAGTGGTTTTCGATGAACTCAAGCCCGCACCTGGCCCATTCCAACCAGTCTTGTTTTTGAGGCGATGAAATGTTCGAGTTGTAAAGCGTCAGTAGCATCCAACACATTCGGCCTTGAGCCCAAACGGATTTGTCGGAATCGATGCAGCTGCCATCGCGGTCGAGACAATGCCTGAAACCGCCATGCTCCTCGTCGACGCTTCGAGGAAACCAAAAGGGAATCGTGTCCTGCAATAAGCTATCGCGATAAAAATTTCGAAGTTGTTCGCGGCCTGAGACCGTCGTCAACAAGGGTGCCGGTTCCATGGATGAATTGCTTTGCTTTTTCAGCGTCGATTCAGATTCGCGTTGACCCATTCCAGCGGGAATCGAGCGAAGGTCAATGTGTTGTCCACTTCGTAAAGGATACCGATGCGTCCATCGGGTAGAATCGTCATGCACGAATACATACAACCGCGAGGGTCCAACAGTGCCCCTTCGCTCCATGTACGGCCGTCGTCCTGGCTCGTTCGGATTGTCATTGCGACCCGTTTGGTGGAGCTATTGGGATTGGAAAACAATAGAACACCATTCGGATGCTTGATGAGGCTTGCCATGCAAGTTGGGTCAGCGACTGTGTGCCAAGCTTCGCTCCACTTGCCTTGCTTATTCGTCGAAGTCCCTTTGTCCCAGGTCCAACGTGCCCAGGCGCGCTTGCCACTCTTCGATTCGTCTCGCATCGTAATGAGCAATGACCCATCGGCAAGCTCCACGATCTGCGACTCGCTCGTGGGTGGGTCGGTTGGAATTGCCGCAGGTGATATTGTCCAGGAGAGTCCGTGATCTTTGCTAAAAATAAAACAGGAGTGCGGAGATCCTTTCGACTCGCGATACTGTGCGGCAAAAGCCAGCGTTCCATCACGCAATTGAATTCCGCATCCAGGACCATTGAATAGCAGTCGCCAGCTCAAGTCACGTCCTTGGATGTTGTTGGTAATGTTTATGGGTGGCGTCCACGTCTCCCCATTGTCGGTGCTCTTGGTGATGACCAACTGTCCCGTTTGCTCGGGAGTTATGCCAGGACCAGATCCGTTCCATGCCCGATCGCCTTGAGACCAAAGGGCCACGACGAATACGGTATTGGTCAGAGAATCCACCAAGATGGCCGGATCACCAACGCCGTTGCCGAGAGAATCTGGGACCGATTGGTCAAAATCGAGAATCCGTTTCATCTGCCCCCAGGTTTCACCTTGATCCGAGCTTCGCATGAGCCCAACGTCGATGTCGGCCGGCAGATCTTTGCTGCCCGCATGACGAATATCAAATACGGCAAGCAGTGTTCCTTTGGGAGTCGTAGCTAGGCCGGGAATGCGGTACGACTTGCTGCCGTCATCCCCTGGGCTTCGGACGACCGTCTTGAACAAGGCTGGTTCAATTGGTTCGGCTGCCTGTAGGGCGACACCGGCAATCGCTACGGTTCCGATCGCGATGATCACCGCAGTCCGCCAAGCCATGAGCGCGGATGGGTTAATTCTAGGCTCGTAGTTTAACTCCAATCGAGCGAAGGAATGGAGTGTGACGATTCTGAAAAACCATTGGCGACGTGACATCATTTTATTAATTGCCCTTAATCCAGTGCTTTCTTGAGGTTGGACTGATGCAATCTATCACATTTCGGTGGTCTCGTTGTAGGATAAAAAGGTCCGCAAGAAAACGTGCGACACACAGTCCCCGTTTGCGGATGCAACCTGGATCAAGCAACCCTTGGAGAATTCGATTCTTGTCAGATTCTTGGAAAGAAGAACGACGGCGCATGACGGAGATCTTTGCGCCATGGATGTTCGGATTCTCACTGCTCTTCTTAGCGATTGTGGCCGCGATCGTGGTTCTAGTGATCGATGTCCCACGCGTCAACGAGACGATTGCGGTCAACGAAGAGTTCAGTCAATTGGTGGCCGAGGACCAGTTAGCGCTGGATCGAGAGTTGGCCTATGAAGCTGGTTCGCAGCGGTGGGGGCCAGTTCTCGCGTTGATATTATTTTGTTTGTGGCCTGTGTTCTTGATCGAGGTGATTAAAGACTATTGGGTGCGAGACAAGAGTCGACGGTTCTTGGAACAACATAAATTTGCTTGGGTCTTTTGCCTCTTTCCTCCTTTGCGACTGTGTCGTCATGATCGCGAAGAGGCAGATCGCGTATGGCTTCCCTTTTGGGGCTGGGCCACCGTGGACTATCATTTGCGCAAGCGATTGGAGCGGGCATTCGGCGGCCCCATGGTTTTTGTTGCGATCTTGATTTTGCCCGTTCTGATCTTGCAGTTCTTTTATGCGAGACAAGTCGCGGAATACCTATGGCTGCGTATCGCGTTGCATGTAGGAGCGGGGTTGATATGGTTCTGCTTTGCATGCGAGTTCATCATTATGGTTTCGGTTGCGCAAAGCAAGCTGAAGTACTGTAAGCAGCATTGGATCGAACTCTTAATCATCTTGTTGCCGCTCGTTTCGTTCCTTCGAACGCTTCAAGCGTTGCGGGCGACGAAACTGCTGAAGGCCGCCCAGTTGCAGCAATTCGCGAGGCTTGCACGGGTCTATCGGCTGCGCGGGCTCTCGATGCGTTTTTTCCGCGCCATCCTGTTGTTTGGAATTTTCAATCGGCTGATACCCATGAAAAAGGAAAAGCGACTTGCCAGACTTCGTAGCGAACTTGTAGAAAGGGAGCATGAGATCGAGGATCTTCGCAAGCAGATTGCGTTGCTGGAATCGCAGCATCCACCGAGCCAGCCACACTCGATCACCAAGTAAATTGAAACCGCCACCGTCATTCTAGTACTGGCCCATAACTTCACCGCCTGAGCAACTTCCGAACGCCGCCCAAGCAGAATCATCAAGGGTCTCACCGATGAATTGAACATGGCCGTCACAGAAAAGTGAATGGACTCCGCCGGGATGTTTGCTATGCGCTGCAACATTGTGAGACAGTCGACTCCACCAATAAAAGTTACGTTGACTATGGGGAAGTCCCCCGCGACAATCGATTTGCTTGTCGTTCGGACGTCGGACATGATTGTACATTGTGTGTCCGGGAGCACCGTAAAGCAATCGATTTCCCCTTGTCAGTTGCAGCCTGTTTCCTGACACGCAATCTTGTGGATAGTTGAGCAGTTCCGGTCCAAAATTAGAATTGTTATTACCTGTAGTTAACACGAAGCCCGTGGTGGGCGTCGCCCCCGACCAAATCCCGTTCTGATTCGCTCTATCGTTTGGGTCGGAGAGAACCTGCTCACTAAGACAGATTGTATTGCTGGTTCCATCGTTGATGTCCGCAAATCGAACATGAGAGTTTTCATAAAACACACCGGTTACTTGAACACCTGAGGGGTTTTTTTGAGAAACTGGAAGCGTTGTTCCTGTGCTCATTGCGTAGTTCGTTACTCCCGCGAAACCGGCTCCTTGCGGTAAGGATCTAAGTCCGGTATCGGAGGGGCATACAAAAACTGCCGGTTGAGTAATGGCCATGCCATTGTTCACTGCAGTATCGGGACCGCTTTGAAAGTTGATCTGGTCAAATAGGACACTTTGTTCCAGTTGTGGAAGCAGAAATGCGTATGCAGAAAAGCAGTTACCGTTGCCGGTCGTCGCGTTACCGTTTGCTGTAGGCGTCATATTGTCAGACGAAGAAACGAAAACAACACGTCCAGGAGGAAATGAACGATGGGCGGCAGAATAATTATGCATTGCCAATCCAAGCTGTTTCAAATTGTTCGCGCATTGGAATTTCCGGGCAGCTTCACGAGCTGCTTGCACGGCTGGAAGCAACAGCCCAATGAGGATCCCAATGATTGCAACGACCACGAGCAGTTCAACAAGTGTCATCCCTTCGGAGTGCTTTTGCATTACATGACTTTCCAGTTGCCGCAATGGGTTCAAACCTACCCTGGATATTGGAAATCAGTTTACCTCCCATGCAATTACCTATGCTCCCAAATTTCGCGAACTTCCGTGCCATTATCTGGTTCCCTGCTTGTCTCAATCCGTAATCGTGCCGGTGGGCTAAATTGCGTAGACACTCCTTTGATCTTTTTTGCCGGTCGCTTCGTCGCAAGCGGAAACAACGGAAAGTCTTGGTAAGAAAGTCCTCGTAGGTTTTCTGCGGTTTGCAAGCAGGTGGCTTGCCGATAGAATTGGTCACGAGCGGTTACCTCGTCTTGGTGTGTCCGGCAATTGCTTGACACCCGGACACAGAATACACTGCAAACCCAATGATTTCATTGAGGGCTCATAGCTCAGTTGGATAGAGCAACGGATTTCTAATCCGTAGGTCGTAGGTTCGAATCCTACTGGGCCTGTTTAGAAGATTATCAAGCGATTTGTTGGTGAAAGCCCTTACCTAGCTGCGTGGCTAGAGCGCTGTTTTCAGGTTTCGAAACCCGGTAATTACCGGATTCGGAGCCAAAACCGCTATCTGAAAGGGCTTAATCTCATGGTACGAATCCCCTCGTATCGACTGCACAAGCCGTCTGGCAAGGCTGTCGTCAACCTGGCCGGTAAGGACATCTACCTTGGCGTCCACGGATCCAAGGAGTCTCGCAAACTCTACAACAGGCTGATCGCCGAATACCTCGCATCAGATGGGATGCTGAATTCTGCCGATCAAGATTCGATCACGGTTTCGGAAGTGCTTGCAGCGTTTCTAGATCCCGATTCGCGATGTATTCGAGCCAACAATTCCGTCCGCCATAGGTCGGATTCTATCGCTTCGGGAAGTTCCGAGAGGAGTGCCAGCGCGAAATGGAGAGTAGGACCTTGCCAGCGCAACTTACCGGCCCGAATCCAACACTCGTAAGATCTTGCTCAGACACTACCGACAATACAAGCCCGCCGCGCAAGCAAGGGAAACGGAATCGTCACGTGCTTGCGCTGCGGGCTTGTAGGAAACCGCTTTTGCAATGTGCATGGCGCATGGCACCAGCGATTTAGCCGCAAGAACGCTCTGCGTGAATGCTAGGGCACCAAAAAGATTCGTTGACAGAATTGAGCTACAATTCACTCTTTACCACTCCCTGTTTCCATCGATGAGATCGCTGCCCCCAACCCACCTTTACAATTATGCACCGGATGAGTTTCTGTACTTCAGTTCATTGGCCTTCACAGTTGCTACTCGTAGTCATCGCGTGGGCAGCATCGCTTTGCCAGAAGGTCTCCTTGGCGCAGGCCCAACAGTCGCGACCCAACATCTTGGTGATCGTTGCGGATGATCTAGGTTACGCAGATGTTGGCGTGCATCGAGGATGCGAAGTACCAACACCCAATTTGGATGCGCTCGCCATGAGCGGTGTGCGATGTGCAGTCGGATACGTGACCGCTCCCTATTGCAGCCCGTCGCGAGCCGGGTTCTTGACGGGCAAAATGCAAACGAGGTTTGGACACGAGTTCAACCCGCATCAAGGAGAGGAAGCCATCCTTGGACTGCCACTAGAACAACGAACGATTGCGGACGTGTTGCGTGAATCTGGCTATGCCACGTCGGCCATCGGCAAGTGGCATCAGGGGTTCGACGCGGCCCACCATCCTCAGTCGCGGGGCTTTGACGAGTACTTTGGATTTTTGGTGGGTGGGCATAACTACTTGTTGCACCGAGATGCCAAACCGGTGTTTGGCTCCGGCCACTCGCATGATCTCATCTATCGAGGACGCGAGGTACAGCACTTGGATGGGTACACGACCGACCTATTCACCGATGAAGCACTCGGTTTCATGCAAAAGAATACCGCCAAGCCTTGGTTCCTTTACCTGGCCTACAACGCGGTACACACCCCGCTGGAAATTGCGCCTCGTTTTGTGGATCGGCTACCCATTGATGTGACCGATGCGAGTCGTCGTGGTTACCTTTCGCTACTGATGGGGCTCGACGAATCGGTAGGCCGACTGACGAACGAGCTACGTGCCAAGCATCCTAATACGTTGGTGTTTTTCTTTAGCGATAATGGAGGTTCGGGAAGGAAACCGTTCTTCGCTTACAACACGGCAGTGAATACACCTTTGCGAGGCGATAAAGGCCAAGTTTGGGAAGGAGGAATTCGTGTGCCATTCTTTGTCAGTTGGCCGAACAATCTTCCGGCAGGCAAGGTCTTGGATCAACCCGTTTCGACTTTGGATATCTTTCCAACAGCTTGCGCGGTTGCGGGTGCCAAAGCACCGGATACTCTAGAGGGCGTCAATATTTTACCTTGGTTGAAAGGAGAGACTGCAGCTGCACCTCACGAGTATCTCTATTGGAGATTTGGACCACAAAAAGCGATACGAAATGGCAAGTGGAAACTCCTCGATGTCCGCGACATGCAAGCAAAGACGCAATCGGGTTGGCAGCTTTACGATTTGGAAAATGACATGTCTGAAAAACAGAACCTTGCATCCTCGCGGCCCGAAATAGTATCGGAACTCACCACGGCATGGAATCGATGGAACCAAAACAACGTCGAGCCGCGCTGGATCGGGAGTCCCAATGAAGATCCAAGGACGCCTGCGGTGACTGCACGTTAGGACGTCGGTCGACTCTATTTCGTTCGTTGGTAATACGACGCGACGTGATCGTCGGTCAGGGCGACTTTCCAGATTTGCACATCGTCGATAACGCCGTCCATGAATTCTTTGTTACCTGTGTTACCGATGTGCATCGTTTGGCCCGGACGCATCAAGCGAGGTTCGCCAGTGAATGGAATCGTTTTCTTAAGATCGTGGTCGAGGTAAAGCCGACATTGTTTCTTTTCGTTATCGATGACGAACGTTACGAGATACCAACGTTGGATTTCAAGTTTTCCGCCTTGCCCGTTGGTGCCAACGTCTTGCTCATAGAAATTGACGCGAGTATCAATCCAGCGACTGCCATCGCCGATATCTCCGTGGACCTTGTCGGTATTGACTTTCATGTCGAAATTGAACTCGCCACCTTCGCGTGTCCCGAGTATTCCCGAAAACGTCGGCGGCTTGGTAAGCCGAACCCAGGCCGCAACGGAAAAGGTCCCGAGTTCAAAGTCCTTGGAATAGGGAATGCTAACGTGGTCCCCTTGTGCTCGAACAAACGACAAGCCACGACCGACCTTTCCTTGATCGCTTCTCGCCCCATGAATGGTACCGTGATGTCCTCCTGCGATGTCCAACGCTTCGCGTCCCTCGTCGTCAAGCTTCCAATGCGCTATTGGGTTTGGAATGTCGGATTTCCCCTGCGTGCCTTCGATCGTCTGCCCTTGCTCAGAGCTTAGTTCACCACATAGGTCCAAGGCCTTCATCGCCTCGACCGTCGCGATATAAGTGATGTAGTGATAGTTGCCACGGTACAAGGAGTGCATCCACCAACGCCCGCTTTGACGTTGTTCCCTTTTCAGCCATGTTAGACCGCGCGCGATGCGAGGGTCCGTGGCAGGAACGTTGCTTTGACGCATCAGCACGATGGCTAGCGCTGTCATGTAAGCGTCGCTTTCGGGTTTGGCCGCGTCTGGCAAATTCTTAATCAAATTCAATACGTACGGACTCATTTCGAAATGCCAGTCATCGACTGGCGACATGTCACGCGTGCTCCAGCCACCGTCTGCATGCTGCTTGGACGAGAGCAAATGGATCGCTGCATCTCGTTCGGATGGTGAAACCAGTTCCGGCATATAGTGCGCCAGCTGAAGCTTAAGAACGCGGTCGAAGTCGTTTTTCGGCGGCGCGGTTTGCAGCCACGTTTTCAACTTCGCAACGCCATTGCGCAACGTATCGTCCTTTAATCCAGCGAGCCATTCGGGCGCAGCAGTGATAGCGCGGGCGGCCTGCAAGGAGAGTTCAAAATCGGTCGTGATGTGAGGAATTTCGACTTCACCGTGGCTGACAAATGCGCCGCTGTCCGATTGATGTTCGAACATGTCTCGCAGTGCACGTTCCGTCGGCTCGGATATTTTTTTCGTCACGTTACGGTCCCACTCTGCAAGCCCGAGCGCCCGCCAAACACTTGTAAAAGCGCCCGGATAAAACTTGTGGCCATTTTTTTCCGTCTCTTTGATCGGCTTGACCTCCTTGGGCAGGGAACGGACAAAGTCGGAATGTACCTCGGCGCTCGGCGGGCCGAATTGCCGGGACCATGCCGTGCGTTCGACCAGGTAAGGTCCGGTGGTGTGACAATTGACACAGGACTTCTCTCGCACCCAGCTCAATGCGCCATCCTCCAGATACTTGGCAGCCGCAGACAAGGATGCGGGGCCAAAGGCTGTTACACGCGGTTCACCCTCCCACGGCACGCTCACACGGATGTCGCCAGACTGGTATTGAAACGCCGGTTTACTAGTGGACTGCCCGACGGCTCCCTGTGATAGGGTAAGCATCGCCAAAATCGCGAATCCCCAATACCCAAAGAAATTGCAATCAAAACCCTGAAGTCCGCAATCGAACAATTTATTTTTCATCGCATTTGTACCAATCAATGCAAGTACGCTGGAGGTCGAGGCCACCCGTGTCTATAGGAACCAGAAATTGCGACCATGTTGAATTGTACCAAGACAATCCAAGGTCGTGGGACACATCCATCCGCACTGTGATCGATGACATTTTTGTCACCATGAATCTTGCCGTTGTCCGACGCATGATTTAGAATGTCAGACATCGAGGTAACACCATGGCAACAGATAGATTGAGTTTGCGTCTCCCCGAACCTTTGCGATTGGGAATAGAGAGCCTGTGTGAATTGACTGGAAGAAACGAATCCGACCTCGTTCGCGAGGCGATTGAAGAGTATTTGGCACGCAGCGCCACTTTGCCGACGTGCTATGATCTTGCGAAAAAAACGGGGGTGATTGGCTGTGTGAATAGTGGGAAAGCAGACTTGAGCACGAATCCCAAACACATGGACGGATTCGGCAAGTGACAGCGATTCATGTCAACGTAATAGTTGATACGGGACCGCTGGTTGCGATCCTTGATCGGAGCGACGAACATCATGCAATGTGTCTTGAAACGCTTAAAACGGTACTGCCCCCTATGTGGACATCATGGCCAGTTTTGACAGAGGTGGCTTGGCTTTTGCGTGACCATCCAAAAGGATTGCAACGGCTTTGGACTTTGGTCGAAACAGGGTTCATGAGAATCGCCGACCTGCCAGAATCATGTCTAGCAGAAATTCCCCAGATCCAAAAACGATTCCCAACGCTCAAATTGCAGCTTGCGGACATGACGCTGATCTTGATTGCTGAGCTGAACGAACGAAACACGATTTTCACATTAGATCGTCGTGACTTCGCTGTAATACAAAAGAAAAGTAGAAGAAAGCTCAGGCTGCTCCCTGAGTCGTTAGGTTGAAAATAACATTGCGTTACAATTCAAGTACCGTCGATCTTTCGGCGGGCCGATTTCAAAACGGTAGCGCAAGCTGTCAAAGCGTTCGCGAATACAGTACGCTAACGAAATGCTACCGAAATGCTACCGACATGTACGCTAACGAAACGCTTGACGCATTCCGCTACTGACATGTACGCTGACGTTCCCGAAATTCGTACCCATTATGAGGTCCTCATGAACCGACATCGGATTCATCTCGTTGGTTGTATTTTCATCTTTTGCTTGATCGATGTGCGAGGCCTGATCGCAGCCGATTCCAAGACCAACGTCGTCGTCCTGTTTGTGGATGACTTGGGGTATGGGGATATCGGCCCCTACGGTGCGACCAAGCAGGCGACACCGAATCTTGATCGCATGGCCAAGGAAGGCATGAAGTTGACTTCATTCTATGCGGCCCCGGTTTGCTCCGTTTCTCGTGCCCAGCTGCTGACCGGTTGTTACGGTGCTCGAGTCTCCGTGCCGGGGGTCTATGGTCCTGGATCCGCCAATGGATTACACCCCAACGAAGTAACGATCGCCGAACGGCTCAAGGAACGTGGGTACGCAACCATGTGCATCGGCAAATGGCACGTTGGCGATCAGCCAGAATTCTTGCCGACCAAGCAAGGATTTGATCACTACTTTGGGATTCCTTATTCTAACGCCATGCAGAGGACATCGGCAGAGACCGGAGAGACGGTGGTTCCACTGCTACGCGACGACAAAGTGATCGAACTGCTGAGTGACGAAGCCCAGAGCCAGATTGTGGAACGCTATACCGCCGAGGCGGTCAACTTTATCCGTTCCAACGCTTCCCAACCTTTCTTTTTGTACTTGCCACATACCGCAGTGCACACACCGATTTGGCCTGGAAAAGCGTTTCGTGGCAAATCCAAGAATGGTCGTTTCGGAGATTGGGTCGAAGAAGTCGACTGGTCGGTTGGCCGTGTCATGGAGACCTTGAGGGAACTGAAGTTGGATCAGAACACGCTGGTCGTATTCACCAGCGACAACGGGCCATGGTTGATCAAAGGCCCGGATGGTGGCAGCGCATTGCCATTGCGAGGTGGCAAAGGGAGCACTTGGGAAGGTGGTGTGCGCGTACCGACCATCGCATGGTGGCCAGGCAAGATCGCTGCAGGCACCAGCTGTAGCGCCGTTGCGGGAACCATTGACTTGCTCCCGACGGCGGTGTCTGTTGCCGGTGGAAAGATCCCCGATCAACCAGTGATCGATGGACGCGACTTGAGTCCCCTTTTGTTAGGCAAGACGCAGGATTCGCAACGCGAAGCCCACTACTACTTTGCAGGCTACAATCTCCAAGCCGTTCGGCAAGGGCCTTGGAAGTTGGCCATTGCCACTCAGCCGGAACCCGTTGGCAAAAAGCCGGGTAATGAACCGGAAACCAATCCGCGGTTGTACAACCTAGAACAAGAAATCGGAGAGCAAACCAATCTTGCTGACAAGCATCCTGAGATTGTGAAAAGGCTTCAAGGACTGATCGACAAAATGAAGGGGGAGATCGGAGGCGATAGTCCGTCGGCACGACGTCCAGCAGGAACCGTCAAAAATCCACAAACAACCTACCCTTCGGTGGCCCCCAAAGCAAAGGCAGACGGAAATACCAACTCGACTGGCAAAGGACAATCTGTCCAAGGGAGCAAACTGAAGCTTGGGGATGTGCTGGCCGGAAGTTCTGCGCCGACGGTGGCTGGCAAGCCGATACAGATCCGTTGTCAAATCTCGACCAATGCCCGTAGCGGAGTCATCGTAGCGCATGGTGGAACGTCGGTTGGGTACGCTCTTCACCTGCGCGATGGCGCGCTTGTGTTCACGACGAGCGACAAAAATGAAAAGCATGAAGTCACATTACCGTTCCCTGCTTCGGATCGACCTCATATGGTGGTCGCCACACTTGCAAAAGACGGAGGTTTGAGCTTACAGGTAGGGGACCACACTGCGACCGCCAAGAGTTCGGGTGTACTTTCCAGACAACCGAAGGAGAATTTTTGTGTTGGAACGGATGACGGCATGCCCGTGACTAAATACAGTGAGCCCACCAAGTTTGTCGGCAAGATTGAGCAATTGATCATCGACTAAAGGTGTCCGGTACCGTTTACAGACTACACTCGCGAGAATCTCGAAACATGCCGAACGATATATTTCATCGCCGAACGATTCTTTCCATTGCGGCAGGGGTTCTTGCAGCGCCGAGGTTTTCGATTGGCGGTCCCTCAAACGTCGCTCAGCCGAGCTTAGGATTTAGCCAATACGGGATGAAGACGTTACCGCTGGATGCTGCGCTCAAGGTTTGTGCAGAGATTGGTTACAAGCATGTAGAGTTATCACTTAACGCAGGTTACGACACCGAGCCGACCGCGTTCTCATCCGAGTCGCGCAAGGTGGCCGCTTCGATGCTGAAGGAACTGAAGCTCGGCCTGCCGTGCCTGATGGTGATGATGAGCTTGGTTGCAGACGACAAATCACACACACAGGCTTTGGAGTTGATCGCGGCTGCAAGTCAATTGGGACGCGATCTCGTACCTGACCAACCACCGATTCTTGAAACGATTCTAGGAGGCAGTCCTGGCAAGTGGGACCAACAGAAAGCTGGTATGGCCGATCGGCTGAACGACTGGGTCGCTGCGGCGGAAAAAGCCAAGACGGTCATAGCGATCAAGGCGCATGCTAACAGCGCCGTGAATTCGCCCGATCGGTTGTTGTGGCTGCTTGACCAAGTAAAGTCGCCTGCCATCCAAGTGGCTTACGACTACAGTCATTTCGAAATGCAGGGCATCGACATGGAGGAATCGATGCGATTGCTATTGCCACGCACTCGATTCATTCACGTCAAAGATAGCCAGGGGGACGCCGCGAAATTTCAGTTTTTGCTTCCTGGCGAAGGCCGAACGGACTACGTCAAATATTTTACACTCTTGCGACAGCACGGCTATTCAGGACCGGTCTGCGTGGAAGTCAGCGGACAGGTTTTCAACAAGCCCAACTACGACCCAGTGGCAGCGGCCAAGCAGTGTTATACGACTTTGTCGGCCGCCATGAAAAAAGCATTCGGCACTTAGAATACAGGTCACTTTGTGGGTCGCAGCTGTCGGATTCGACCGTGAAGTCTTTGGTAATAGAATTGCAGCGAATTCACTGACGAAAATATTTCGACCTGTACGATTCGATTTGAATTTGCCCATGTATTTCATTGAGCCTGAGGCGCTAGCCGAGCCACGTTGCAGGAATTCGGCTAGCGCCTCAGGCTCAGTAAGCTCCCAACTTATTTCAATCGTACAGGTCGAAATATTTCACGGCGTTGCCGAAGCGGGGCGAGGGGAGCAAAGTCACAACGTTGTGGGTACTGACGAGTACGTTTTCAAGTACTTGCGGACGTCGACTTTCTTTCGCGTGTTATCGGAACTCATATAGCGGATGGTTCCGAAGATTGGTCGCTCGGGTCCCCATGGTCGGTCGTAGCGGCCGAGAGTCCAGAAGATGCCGGAATAGGAATTTGGGTTGCGACCGTCGAGCGCGTATTTATTGTTGAGTTCGATCAATACGTTGAGCGCATCGCGTGGTGTCTCGGTCCATTCGAGAATTTTTTTGCCCCAAAGCATTCGCAAGTAGTTGTGCATGCGGCCTTCGCGAACAAGTTGCGTTTGTGCGGCGTTCCAAAGTGGATCGTGGGTCGAGGCAGTATCCAACTCTGACAGGGAATAAATGGTTTGCCGTGGGTCTCGCTCATGTTTTTCGAGCGTGGCCTTTGCCCAATTGGGGAGCGATTCGAAATGATCATAATCATCGCGTTGCCACGACATGTTGTAGCCCAACTCGCGCCAAGTGATAAACTCGTCGAGCCACGATTCGGCACCTGGACTTGCGCCCCACCAGCCCTCACGCTTGCCGCCCGTCTTCTCTCCGAGCGAGGCAAGCGACCATTCTTCACGCGACATCAATTCGCGAAACAATTCGTGCGGCGAGATGTGGCCAAAGTGCAGATAAGGTGACAGGCCGCTCCGATTGTCGGCATCGGGATCGTTGGCTCCTGCGGCGTACTGAGTCAGATGTTGGTCGAGAAACGACTTCAATCGCGTTCGAGCCACCGTTGATCCACCGCGAGATTTGACTGCGCCGACGGAATGATCGATCGGCAATGCGGAGAGTTCCGCAGTGTCACCGGCCAGCAGCTTTTTGGATACGGCGGGCCACCGCTTCATGATATCTTTGGGCAGCGATTCGATCGGTGCAAGATGCACACCATGCAACGGGTCCGATTTAGGGAAGTCTTTCAAATGGGGAGGTAACTGTTTTTGGAGGAATGCTCGGAACGAGAACGCCGTCGTGAAGACTCGATCGGTTGCTCGCAGCGGCAGCAGTCCATTGGAGTCCACCGCTTCCAATCGCAAGGACAATTGAGATGCGGCTGCCGAAACCATGCGAGGCAGAAAGGACGACGGGAATTCATCTGTCACTACGATGCATGCTCGCTCGGCCAGCGCCAACAGTAGCCCTTTGCCTGCACCGGCCTTGGGTTCGACATAAGGAAAATAAAGAACGCCTGGGTTTTTGAGTGCCGCAGTGCATGCAGAATTCTCGACCATGCCGTCGATGACGAACCTATGAATACGATCGCTCGCCCATCGATATCCGATCCTCAGCGGTTCGAAGATGACCAACGGCTTCCGAAACTCAACCGCCAGTTCGACCGCGCGCTGCAGGCTGAAGTTCGATGTCAGTCGTCGGAATGCGATCATCCAGTACAGCACATAGTCACCGTCTGCACGAATCGGCGCGGCGTTGCAGTTCTGAATGCGAATGTGCGGAACGGATTGCTCGCCCGTCATCAATTCAATCTCCAAATGGTGAAATTTAAGAAGACGGCGAAAGATGACCAAACAAGATACGGTAACAGCATCCGTGCGGCGGTGACGGACTTCCGTCGAAAGGCGAAGTAGGTGGCAACGACGGCCAGCCAAAGTAAGAGGATCTCGGCGAACGCGAGGCCGGGGCTTTGCAGTCCAAAAAAGAGAAATGACCAAAAAACATTGAGCGAGAGTTGAATACCAAACCAAATCATTGCCCCTTGCGCAGCGCGCCAACCTTGGCATCGCCACACCATCCATGCAGAAACTGCCATCATCAAAAACAGCGCAGACCAGACGGGCCCGAAGACCCAATTGGGCGGATTCCAGCTCGGTTTCGCCAACGTAGGATACCAGCTACCAACCGAACTCGACGTGGCTGCGGCTCCCAATCCGGCCGCCGCAAAGCAGACCGAAATAAAGCCGATCAGCCAAACCAGTTGTCGCAGCAGCGTAGGTTTCCACGTCGTCGCAATTTCGGATGAGTTAGGATGCGTAATCAGAGTTCGTGCGGTGAATGACATTGGTTGAGACTCGTGCCTGGCAACGGACGCGAGGACACCTGAGCCAACTTGAACTCAGGTATCCAAAAATCGCAGCCTAGATTATTGCATCGACGAATACTTAGGGATGGTAAGCGGGCTGCACGACCGAGTAAACTACTTGTCCAGAAGTTGGACAGATATGTGCCACATATTGAACCTTAACTGGCGAGACTTGGGAAGTCTTCGTCGTAATGGTCGGCGGCATCATCACACTGTCGATTACATGAATGACTCCGTTCGAGGCATCGATATCGGTCGCTACAATCCCGGCACCGCTAATCGATGGAGCACCATTTTTCATCGCGACGGTCAGTACACTCCCCTGGACTGTCTTCAGTTCCTTTTTGGCTAGCACATCGTTCGAGAAAACTCGACCGGCGACCACATGGAATTTCAGGATGTCTGCCAACTTGTTCTTGTTCTCTGGCTTGAGCAGGCTCTGCACCGTGTCGGACGGTAGTTTCGCGAAAGCTTCGTCCGTGGGCGCGAACACGGTCAGCGGATTGTCGCCAGAGAGGACTTCAACCAATCCAGCGGCCTTGGCGGCGGCGAGAAGCGTCTTAAACTTTCCTGCCTTGTCGGCTGTTGTCGGGATGTTGTCGCCTGATGGTAGAAGCACTTGATCGACGACGTGAATAATCCCGTTCGAGCATTGAATGTCGGCCTTGACGACATTCGCTTGATCGACTCGCACGCTTCCTTCCGACGCTTTGATGTCGACTCGCTGACCATTTACGGTCGCTGCTGCATTGAGCTTGACGACCTGTGCCGCCGCCACATTGCCAGCGACGACATGATGGGTCAGCACCGACACGAGCTGTCCTTTATTCTCCGGTTTCAACAGAGTCTCAACAGTCCCTGCGGGCAACTTGGCGAAGGCTTCGTCGGTCGGCGCGAAGACCGTGAACGGCCCCTTGCCTTGAAGAGTTTCGACCAAGCCAGCCGCTTTCAACGCTGTGGCCAAGGTCTTAAAGGAACCGGCCTCGACCGCGGTGGTCACAATATCTTTTCCCGCCTCATGTGCTGCAGAGATCGATCCCTGAACAACACCCATTGCTGCCACTGCTGCGACACTCCAACAAAATTTTCGAATCAACATCACACTCTCCGTGCTGGGGTTTTGGATTCAAGAGCGGCAACCAACATTTGGCCGCCCGCTAATAAATCGCTCAAATCGTTCACACCAATCCAACCGAAACAGGCCTGGCGGATTAACACATTCTTTCTTGGATTCAGGTAATTGCCCGGCGATTTCGTTCCCAAAGGAGTCGACTTACGTTTTGATCGGCACCGATAGGTGCGACACAAAGCAGGATCAACCTCCTTAGAGTGGACGATTTGAACGGTTTGTTTCAGCGAACGCAAGGGGTGATTTGGTCAAAAGCGGAAAATGAAAGGTTATTTACGGACAAAAGCAATTAGGCAAAACATTTTCCCAAGATCCGTCGATCATTCAAATGGACGGTTTGCACGTTTTCATGTTGCGGATTGCCTGCCGTTGCGGTATGATCGCTATCCTTGATGAACGGCTCAGGAACGCATCTTTTATTTTGATTGAATATGGACCAACTGCTCTCTCCAAAACAAATAGCCGAAGCGATCGGCGCGAGCGAGTCGTCGCTCAAGCGATGGTGCGATCAGGGTTTGATCATGACCGTGAAGACAGCCGGAGGGCATCGGCGCATTCCAGTTCAGGAAGCGTTGCGATTCGTCCGCGAACAGAATCGAGAAATTGTCGCACCCCACATTCTGTCGATGCCAGCGACGACTGATCGCAAAAGTAGACGGATCGAGGGGAGCGCCGACCGGTTGACCGAAGCACTTCTTTCGAACAACGAACTGGCATGCCACGCGATTCTCTTCGACTTGTTCCTTGCGGGCGAATCGGTTGGTCGCATCTTTGATGAAGTCATTGCGGTTGCATTCCGAAGCATTGGTGATCGATGGGAATGTCATGAAGCGGAGATTTATCAGGAACGGAGTGCGTGCGAAATCATGTTGCGGCTGCTGCATGAATTGAGGTCCAAGCAGGTCGCTCCTGCCCAAAAATTCATGGCTTTAGGGGCAACCAAGGAAGGCGATCATTACGTCCTACCTGTCTCGATGGCGGAGATTGTCCTTCGGTCTGTCGATTGGGACGCGCGATTGCTTGGTACATCGATTCCGTTTCATTCGATGGTAAAAGCGATCGAAAGGCATTCCCCCAGGCTCTTTTGGCTGAGCGTTTCTTGCATCGCAGACGAAACCGAATTCGTGGCTGGCTTTCATCAACTGTCTGCCGCTGCTGCGAAGACCAACACCGCCATTGTTGTCGGCGGCCGAGCTCTTACGCCTGAGATTCGGAAACGGCTCACTTACTCGGCCTTTTGCGACACGATGCGGCACCTCGAAGAGTTCGGAAAAACCCTGCGGCGGCAAGCTGACGCCGCTCCCAAGAAGTCTCGCACAGCTCGAAAGAAAGATTGAGGCACCCATGACATTGTCTAGAATTGAATTTGACGGAAATGAATTCGCCGGAAAAGCGTTCGCTAAATCGTGGATGCTTTCGTGTATCCTATACCTTCTGGTGAGCGCGACTACTGCGTTTCATTCGATGAGCGCAACCGCAGCGGACCTTTCAGAGACTTGGCCGCAGTGGCGTGGGCCGTCGCGAGATGGGCAAGTCGAGGAAACACCCGTCTGGCCGGATCGAGTTGGCGAGGGGACGCTAGAAAAAGTTTGGCGAGTCGATTTGGGGCCGAGTTACTCCGGGCCGATTGTGGCTGCGGATCGAGTTTTTGTAGCTGAGACTCGTGGCAAAAAAACCGAAGTCGTTCAAGCGTTGTCACGGACCGACGGCAAAGTACTGTGGACTGCCGAATGGCCGGGCTCGATGACAGTTCCGTTCTTTGCGGGGGAGAACGGCGAATGGATTCGAGCGACCCCAGCGTTTGATGGCGAATCGCTTTTTGTCGCCGGAATGCGCGACGTGTTGGTCTGTCTCGATGCGGCGAATGGCAAGGAACGTTGGCGAGTCGATTTCGTGGAACGGTTTCAATCGCCGCTGCCAACTTTTGGATTCGTATCGTCGCCACTAGTTGACGGTGAGCATGTCTATGTTCAAGCCGGAGCATCCTTTGTGAAGCTGAACAAGCGAAACGGGGAGACGGTTTGGCGATCGCTGCAAGACGCAGGTGGAATGAACGGCAGCGCGTTTTCGTCGCCTTACAAAGCGTCGATCGCAGGGCAGACGCAGTTCTTGGTGCAGACGCGAGATAGGCTTGCGGGCGTCGATGGAGCGAATGGCAAAGAACTCTGGTCGCAAAAGATCGAAGCGTTTCGCGGAATGAACATCCTGACGCCGGTCGTCTACGGCGACTCGATCTTCACGAGCAGTTACGGCGGCAAGTCGTGGCTTTTTGATCTTGCAAAAAGCAGCGATGTGACATCGACCGGCACTCGATTTTCCGTGTCGGAGCGTTGGCAGAACAAAACACAAGGGTACATGTCCACGCCGGTCGTCATCGACGGCCACGTTTATACGCATCTGAAGAATCAACGATTCGCATGCATCGAACTCGCGACCGGAAAAGAACGTTGGGTTACATCTCCCTTTGGCAAGTACTGGAGTCTCGTTGCGCAGGGCCGGAAGATTTTGGCACTTGATGAACGTGGCGATTTGTTGCTCATCAACGCCAACCCGGAAAAGTTTGAATTGCTCGACCAAAGGCATGTCAGCGACTCGCCGACGTGGGCGCATCTCGCAGTCGTTGGCGGCGAGGTTTTCGTGCGGGATCTCAAGGGCCTAACGGTTCATCGTTGGGCTTGCGAACCGAAGTGAGGGTCTTGCTTGTCATGAAGATCGCGATCATCGGGGCCGGGATTTCCGGATTGACGGCGACGTACCGGCTGAGCCCAGCCCACGATGTCGTCTTGTTCGAAGCCAACGATTATCTCGGCGGGCACACCAACACGGTGGACGTTGAGCTAGAGGGGGAGCACCACGCGATCGATACTGGGTTCATCGTCTTTAACGATTGGACCTATCCAAATTTCATCGCGATGCTCGATGAATTAGGGGTCCCATCGCGGCCGACGTCGATGAGTTTCAGCGTCCGCTGCGAGTCGTCGAATCTGGAATACAACGGCTCGTCATGGAACGGCTTGTTCGCACAGCGGCGCAACCTCATGCGACCGAGCTTTTATCGGATGCTGGCCGACATCCTTCGATTCAATCGTGATGCTCCTGAGATGGTGCTGAGTCAGCCTGCATCGGACGAAACCTGCGTTGGCGAGTTTCTAACGCAGCATCGGTACTCTCGCGAATTTGCGGAGCACTATCTTTTGCCGATGGGTGCGGCGATCTGGTCGTGTCCTTTGGGGACGTTTGAGATGTTTCCTATTCGCTTCATTGTCGAGTTTTACAAAAATCACGGGTTGCTGAGCCTTAGCAACCGGCCAACATGGCGAGTGGTCGACGGTGGCTCGCGGAATTACGTCGCGAAGATGGCCGAAAGGTTTCGCGATCGCATTCGACTCGACACGCCGATCGAGCAGGTTCGTCGATCGCCAAGCGACGCGATCGTCGTTCCGCGAGGCGGCCCACCGCAATCGTTCGATCATGTGATCTTTGCGTGTCACAGCGACCAAGCGTTGCGCATGCTGTCTGATCCGACAGCCAGCGAAACGGACTTGTTATCCGAGTTTCCGTACGGTCGCAACATCGCGGTTCTACACGTCGATCAGACCGTTTTGCCGAAGCGGCGGCGAGCGTGGGCGAGCTGGAATTATCATATCTGCAGACATTCATCGTACGAGGGTGCGTCGCCCAGCAGCCATGGGCAAGCAGCAACGGTAACGTACCAAATGAATATGCTGCAGCACATCCATTCGAAGCATGTCTTCAATGTGACGCTCAATAGTGACGAGCGGATTGATCAGACGAAAGTGCTACGACGCTTCGAGTATCACCATCCGATCTTTACTGTTCGCCGTGCGGCTGCGCAGGCACGTCATCACGAACTGATCAACGTACATCGAACTTCGTATTGTGGCGCCTATTGGGGCAACGGCTTTCACGAGGACGGCGTTGTGAGTGCGCTGCGAGTTTGCGAATCGCTGATGCCCAAGGAGGCTGATTCATGAGAAGCTGCCTCTATGCTGGAACCGTTCGTCATCGGCGCTTCAAGCCGGTCGAGCATCTTTTCAAGTATTCATTGTTCCTCGTCTACGTCGATTTGTCCGAACTGGATTTATTGTTTGGGCGGCGTGGCTTGTGGTCGACGCGTTGGCCCGCGTTAGCTTGGTTTCGCCGAGCCGACTACCTTGGCGATGCGTCACGACCTCTGGATGAATGTGTGCGAGATCTGGTCGAACAACAAACCAGCCATCGACCGAGCGGTCCAATCTGTTTGTTGACGAGCTTCCGGTACTTTGGATTCGCGATGAATCCTGTAAGTTTCTATTACTGCTTGGGCGAGTCGGGGGAACATGTTGAGACCGTCGTGGCCGAAGTCAACAACACGCCGTGGAACGAGAAGCATTGTTATGTGTTGGACTTTGCCGACGGAATCACTTCGACGCATCGCTGCGAGAATTCAAAAGTCTTTCACGTCTCACCGTTCATGCCGATGGCGATGACGTATCGCTGGCAGATCTCTGAACCGGACGAACGATTGAACGTTCACATCGAGAACCACTCACGTCTCGACAGCGAGCTGAAAGTGTTTGACGCAACGTTGACGATGGCGAGGCGACCGATTACGTCCTGGCA
>JBEBHM010000350.1:0-8748 GCA_040080875.1 Pirellula sp. | reverse complement strand
TTTGCTGACGTCGCTTTCGAGAAGCAGGATGGGAACCTTAAAATCTTGGTCGACGGGCAGCCCTTTGCAATCTACGTCTGGAACGACCCGACGACTCACCGTCCCTACTTCAAACAAGTGATGGCGCCAGGCGGCGAAGTGCGGATCACTCGCAATCACCCGCCTGCACCGAATGATATTCAGGATCACGCAACGTATCATCCTGGCATTTGGTGGGGGTTCGGTGACGTCGGTGGAAACGACTATTGGCGGTTGAAGGCCCGGATCATAGGAGGGAACTTCGTCGACGAACCTCAAGGGGGCAAGGAGTCAGGGAGCTTTGCGGTCCGCGACAAGCTGCTCGTCAATGGCGGTGACCAAGTGTTCTGCGAACAGATATGTCGCTACACCATCGTCAAACGTACCTCAGGGATATTGCTGCTGTGTGAGAGCAATTTCTACCGCGACGAAGGTGACTTTTGGCTCGGTGATCAAGAAGAGATGGGGCTAGCTGTTCGCGTGGCCTCGCCATTGGCCATGTCTTCCCAACTGGGCGGACGTATCTTGAACAGCGAGTCCAGCACGGACCTCAAACAGATTCGAACTACTCAGTCAGACTGGTGCGACTATAGCGGACCGATAGCAGGGCGTCATGGTGGCCTAATGTTGATGAACCATCCCGGCAACTTTCGCAAACCGTGGTGGCATGCGGTGGACACAGGACTGCTTGTCGCCAACCCGCTTGGCGAAAGCGAATTGAAGGGAGGCGGAAAGAAGAAACAAAACGTATTGGTTAAAGCCAAAGAAAAATTTCGACTTAGCTACGGAGTGCTCGTTCATTTGGAATCCTCCCCGATTACTTTCGATCCGAAAGCGGCCTATGCCGATTTTCTGAATGTTCTGCCAAAGATCGAATCGAAGTCCAAAGAGAAGACGTTGTCCAAGGCCGAACTGCCACAAGCTCCCGACGGATTTCGCGTTTCAGTCTTCGCGCAAGAACCCATGGTCTACAAACCGACATCGATTTGCTTTGACGCTCGCGGACGATTGTTCTTGGGGCAGGGGCCGCAGTATCCTGAGAACTACGAAGATTCACCAACCGATAGCGTCTACGTGTTCATCGATTCCGATCAAGATGGAATCGCGGATCAAACCAAAGAATTTGCCAAGGGTTTCAATAGCGTTCAGGGACTCGCGTGGCGCGGCAATGATCTGTATGTGGCTAATTCTCCCGAACTAACGGTCGTGCGCGATCTGGATGGCGATGATGTTGCCGATGAATATGTCGTGGTCTACACCGACCTCGGTAATCGCGAGCATGCACTGCACGGCTTGAACTGGGCTCCGGATGGCAAGCTCTACATGTCCAAAGGGAATTCCAAGGGACACAATCAACCTGAAAAAACTGGCTATGTCGCGCCGCGACCGTTTCGTGAGTTGTGGGACGTCGAACACCCAGCGGGAGCGCCCGATTCGTATTCGCCCAAGTCCTTTACCAAAGACAACTATCGCAAGACCTATCATCATTGGGACGACGACTGGGGCCGCGAGGGTGGCGTACTTCGCTGCGATCCCATGGGCAAGAACTTGGAAATTGTCACGCGAGGGTTGCGTAACCCTTGGGACATCGCGATGGATCCAGGGTTCAATTGGCTAGGTACCGACAACGACCAGTCACAAGGCGATCGCATCGTCATGCCGTTCTTCGGTGCACACTTTGGGTGGGGCCATCCTTACAGCAGTCATTGGTCTGGCGACAAGAACTTGCCGACCGTTCCTGTCAGTGGCCCCATGTTTCCCGGTTCGGGTGCTGGGATCATCTATTACGATCACGAGCACTTCCCCAATGAATATCGCCAGATCTTTATCCTAAACGATTGGCTCGACGGAACGATGCTCTATCGACCCACGTGGGCTGGGTCGCTCATGCAGCCTGAAGGGGGCGTCTTACAACCATTCATCCGTCGAGGTACCGGGGGCATCCTCTATCGTCCCACCGATATCGAGATGGGCCCAGACGGTTCCATTTATATCTGCGGTTGGGGCGGAGACTATCATTACGATCGGAACAAAGAAGGTAGCTGGTTATTTCGTATCACTCATACAGATGCTAACTCCACAAAGTTAGGACAAACGGCGTCGAAGCGATCTCAGCCAATCAACACATGGAAACTCGATCTGCTAGTCGAGGATCTCGGTCAGAGTGCCTTGCCCGTGTGGCGTGTCGCTGCGCAAGACGAGATCGTGAGACGCGGCGAAAGCGTGCGCGATCCACTGATACGATTAATCGACAGTGGTGGGCTGAGTATGTCTCAACAGACTTGGGCTGTCTGGGCACTTGGGCGCATGTTGCCCAGGGATAGGGTCATCGACAATTTTCTAATTCAATCCGCCAGTTCGGTACAACGACATTCGCTCAATTTGCGATTGCAGGCTCTGCGCGTTTTGGCATTTCGAGTTCGTGAGTTCAAGAATCAGCCGCTGCCAACCGTGGTGCGAGAATGCATTGCGGATGCCGAACCGCGAGTACGCTTGGAAGCAGTGTTGGCTGTGCGCCAAGCGGCCGCCAAAGAATACATTGCATCGGTGATCGAACAGTTGGCTAACGAGGACGATAGGTTGGTGTTTTACGCTCTTTGGGGAGCGATGGAACAATTGATTCCATCTGTAGAACGCAAGAAACTTTTGAACGACCCACGGCCTCGCGTCCGGCTGGCAGCCTTGTTGAGCTTGCAGGATGAATACGAGCTAACGCAAGACGAAGCCGTTTCGATTGCCGAGAGGGAATCCGACCTGGAAGTACAAAATTGGGCGATGGCATTTGCGATGAATCCAAGCCGCCCGAAAAAAATGCCCAACTCCACCGCGCGGGTAGAATTTGAACAATCCATGCCTGCCAAAGAGCTCATCGCACGGGCCAATCAACAGGCGGAGCGTCCACTCATGAGACGACTCTACTTAAATTTGCTTTCTCGTACTCCCGTTCGTGGGAGCGATTGGAAGATAATTCATGACTTTTACTCTACGCTGAAAAGCGATGAAGAACGGGCGCTGGTCTTAGTGCCATTGACAACCTCGGTCGAGGCACGGGAATTTGTTTGGGAGGCGCTTCGCGGCGAAGAATCGTTGCAGCAAGCGGCTGTCGAGTGTTGGCAACGCATGCTCAACCTTTCTGCGCGATCATCGCCCGCATCCGAGCAACGTCGAAAAGATCTGGGACTCGTTCAAAGCAACTCTGAGACCAAGACAAATTTGGAGGCCAACGCAAGCATGCTGGCGTCATGGCTGTTAGAAAAATTGTCGCCAAGAGACTTGGGTGACAAACAGGTCGCAAACGCGGTTGAGGTCCTGGCCGCGACCACGGTCCCAGCGGTATGGACGCTTCCAGCGAGCGCCGACGCAACGCTTGCGGACATCCTCGAACGGAGGACGGACACATCGATTCGTGCTCGCGTGTTGACGTTTGTGGGAAAACTAGATCCCACTCAGTTTCCCAAGCTGCCACGAACCAAGGCAGCAGTGCGAACGCTATGCGAGAAACCTGGTCCACGGCTTTACCTTTCGCTTGTCGCCCTGACTAAGCGAATGGGTATCGAAGTAAGTATACCCAAGCTGGAGGTTGCGAGCCGAGAACAGGTCCTGTCTCGGTTGCCCCACGCGGATGTGAACCGAGGCAAAGACCTGTTCTTTGATCTGACCAGCAGCGGGACGGGCTGTGCTGCTTGTCATCGGGTCGCTGGTCGAGGCAACGACTTTGCACCCGACTTATCCAGTATCGGACTGCGTTCCAAGCCTGACTCGATTATCGAATCGATTCTAAACCCCAGCGCTGCGATCACAGAAGGGTACACGCAACAAGCGATCTTGACCGAGGATGGGATTACGATCACGGGCGTGATCTTGCGAGAAACCGATTCAGAGTTAATCGTCTTCACGTCCGAGCGCAAAAAGCAATCGGTCGCGGTGCGTTCGATCGTCGAGCGGAAAAAACTCAAAGTCTCCGCCATGCCGGACGGAAACGGACTTTTTGGCAACGATCAAATCGCTGACTTGACAGCCTATTTACTGTCACTCAAGCACAGTGGTCCCGCCCCAGATAGCAAAGGCAATCTAGAGTAAATTGTCGAACGAGTAGCTTCTTGCGTCACCAGCAAGCTTGGAGGCCGTCTCGCTTTCCGATATTACACATCATTCGCTTAATTGAGCCTGAGGCGCTAGCCGATCGATCATAAAAACTCGGCTAGCGCTTCAGGCTCATCACAAAGCCATCGAATGATTTGAGACGAAAGTGAGACGGCCTCCTTGTCTTGCGGGTGAGAAATTTGGTAACCAGCGTGGAAATAGGGAAGCGACAAACATTGCGGATGATTTCTGGTAACCAAACTTGCTCGCCTGCCAGACAATCTGGCAGGCGAGCTTTATCGATTTAGTCGCGGGACGTTGGAGCAGGCTATTTATTTCACAATCAAGAATTTTTGTGCTCTTTGGCCCATGATGTCGCCGAGGTATAGGTTCCCTTTTTTGTCGACAGCCAGTCCGTGCACCCAGGCCAATTCACCTGGCTTGGCGCCCGCATCTGCGAGATCGGGGCCCTTTGGAAAGCCCCACCACGATACGACTCGTCCGGTGGTGTCCAACTTCATGACAATTTGGTCTTTCGGCGGGATGCCAACCATCACATCCTCTTTTTGCCATTGGAGCGGTGAAGTGCCGCACACGTATACTTCGTCTTTATCAGTGATGCGAACGGTCCAGGGTTGGCAAAGGTTGACCCATTCGGTTAAGTATTTTCCATCCGGCGTAAAGACTTGGACGCGAGAGTTGTTTCGGTCAGCCACATAGACTCGCCCTTGCGAGTCCCGATCGATGGAATGGGGCAAACTAAATTGTCCGGGCTTGGTTCCCAACTCACCCCATTTTCGAATGAACTTACCTTGGCTGTCGAACACGATGACTCGGTTGTTGCGATAGCCGTCGGAGACGATGATCTCACCCTTGAGGCCCTCAACCATATCGGTTGGCATTTTCAAATGTCGATCGTCATCGCCTGGCTCGCCGGGAATACCGATGGTAAGTAATCTCTCGCCTGCACGCGTATACTTGTAGACCGCGTGAGCATGCGCGTCGGCGATCCAGACGTGCCCGTCGGAGCCAAATACCAATTGATGTGGCGTTAGGAAATGGTCTTTTCCCCACTGATTTACCAGCTTGCCATCAGCCGAATAGACTTGAATGGGCATTTCGCCACGATTGACTGTCCAGATGAGACCTTGGTCATCGATAGCGATCGAAGACATGGCTTTCCAAGCGAATGCGGATTTGCCTTTGGGCCACGATTGGTCGACGTGATAGCCTGTAGAAACATTTTCACGTGGGTAATCAACCGGAGGCGGTTCGATTTTGTTTGGCAGCTGAACGACACCTTGGGCCATCACCGTGTGTGCCAAAAGTGAGACATAGCAAATCAGAATAACGCGTCCTAATAAGTGCATGAAAGAAACTCCAATCGGAGGCTGTGGAAGTAAATGGTTGTCGCCAGGAATTCCTGGAGACCACCTGGAAACCAATGGGTTAGTAAGCGTGGCCCTCCATTGTATCACTCGGGCGGACAGCTTTTAGGGCCCTACGTTCAGTCCCGAGTGACGGAATATCCTTCATGGACTAATTCAATACGCAAATTAGTTTCAATGCGACGCCTGGATTTTGCCGATGGAACTTTCTTCTGACCCCGAGTTCCAAAAGACTTCGAGCCCCAAACTCTTTTCGAGTCCCAAAGTGGAGAGCGACGATTATTGTTCGAAACAAATCCATAATCCATCCAAATTTGTTGACAAGAACGCCCAAACAATTTACCATCAAAAACTATAGAGACTTTCGAGTCGCGCCCACCTTGATCGCCCTTGATCGCCGCCCACCACACGATAGTTTTTTTCGCATTCGTTTTTCACTCCTGGAGGATTTTATGAGTAGACGAAAAGGTTTTACCCTCGTCGAATTGCTTGTTGTTATCGCCATCATTGGCATCTTGGTTGGACTTTTGCTTCCCGCAGTTCAGGCAGCCCGTGAAGCTGCTCGACGCATGAGTTGTAGCAACAATATGAAGCAGTTCGCGCTTAGCTTCCACAACTACGAAAGCACTTTCAAGAAAGTGCCAAGAACAGCCAGCCACATGTCGTGGACTCGTACTTTGCCAGGCGTTGCAAATTCTAACTGGCATGGTTATTCGGCGCACACGATGATTTTGCCGTATATCGAGCAAAAAGCAGTTTTCGATCAATTCCTGTATATGGACAGTCACTACGAGACTGTGTTGCGTGCACCTCAAACGATTCCACCACTTTATGCAGCGCATCGCCGTTTAGGTATGTTCTTGTGTCCATCTGACCTTTCCTATCCTGCCGCAAGCAACATTCAAGCTGGAACAGGTTACGAGTTGGGTGAAATTGGTAACAACAACTATGGGGTCAGCGAAGGTTCGAACTCGGGATACAACGGCGGGTCGAACACACCCGTTGCTTGGAGCGCTGGAGACCAAAACGGATTCTTCAAGCGTGATCGCGAAACATCGTTCGGTGAAATTCCGGATGGTCTTTCGAACACCATCATGATTGGTGAATTCAATAAAGGTGACAACACGGCAAGCTTCTTCACCGTACAAGGTGGCGACTTTCCGAACGGTGTTAACTATCCGACGCCTTGGCGACATCAGTTCCAGACACAAGCCATGCTCGACGCTTACGGTCAACTATGTATGACGGCGGGAACAACGAGCCACCGCAGTACGGCTGGTTTCCGTTGGGTAGCACCTGGTTTTTACAACACCGCAATCAACACCATCGCAACACCCAACTGGAGATGGCCGGCCTGTATGCCTTGTGCTGGCTGTGGTCAGGGTGACTCAGGCGGAGTTTGGCCAACTCGAAGCCGACACACTGGCGGTGCGATGCACGCGATGGGTGACGGTTCGGTTCAGTTCATTAGTCAAAACGTTGACCTGATTACCTATCAGGGCCTTGGTTCTGCTAAGGGCGGTGACGTGGCTAACGTTCAAGAATAGTTGAATTTTCGGTCCAAAGTTTCCTTACCCACTCGATTTCGATTGAGTGGGTTTTTTGTTCACTGACAGGAGCACATATGAAAATCAATCGCGCAATTTTCCTTGGAATGATCGTACTGTCTGCATCCACGGTCGGATGCGGGGGGATTAAAGAAGAAAAGATCCCAGTGGCGAATTCTGCCATCGTTACCAATGCAAAAAAGACCTTGCAGAATTACGAGAAGACCGGAAAACTGGATAGCGCCATCACTGGACTCGAATCCGATATTAACGGAATTTCGTCCACGGACTCAGCAAAAGGTGAGGCGTTGCTTAAGGACTATCGTGAATTGGTAGGGCTGACTGATGCCGCCAAGATCAAGGAGAAGGCTAAGGAGATGCTTGGCAAACTCTAGCCAGGTCGAAGAGATTTTTGGAAACACCGGCCCAGGTTGCAGAATACCTGGGTCGTGCGTAAATACCGATCGTCGTGAAAACTTGTAAATATCGAGGTGATCTTGCTCTTCGGTCGATCGGGACTTATGTTCCAATCATCATGCTAAAGCACAAAGTCATTTCAGTGATTTGGATTGCCGCGTTGTTTGGCTGTCAGGCTCATTCTACGCAAGAGAAATCGGAGAGTGAATCGGGTCCACTTTCGACTGAATCCATTGCGACCATTGAAAAATTTTGCGGTGACTGCCACAACATTCCGTTGCCATCTACTTTCCCCAAAGCGAATTGGCCTCAAGAGGTCAAACAAGGCTTTGATTTCTACATTGATTCGAACCGATCGGATCTCCAAGAACCGGTAAGACAGGATGTGGTTCGCTACTTTCAGGACGCTGCGCCCGACCGAATCGTTGTCCCGCGCGCGGATCAAATGATTGCACCCGAGTCAAGCGTGCGATTCCTGAAACAAGCGAGCATTCCACCTGGCGCTGATTCCCCGGCCACCGCTCAGATTTCATGGCGAGATACAGATTCCACGATATGTTTTTCAGACATGCGTGAGGGGAGCATTATGGTATGGTCTGGGCTTAAGAATATATTGGATCCCGCTGGTGGCAAACTTCAGACTCTTTTGACTGGCAAGAATATTTGCAAGTTTTATCGAATGGATTGGGATAGGGACGGAATCGAGGATGTTGTTGCAGGAGAAATGGGAAGTTTTCCTGTGGGCGACCATCAGAACGGACGTGTATCGCTTTGGCTCGGAACTCAAAACGGATCGTACAAATTGATTCCTCTGGCGGAAAAATTAGGGAGAGTAGTGGAGGCCGTGCCATTTGATTACGACGAAGACGGCGACTTAGATGTATTGGTCGCGGAATTCGGATGGCGAAAGACCGGTGCACTTAAGCTACTAAGAAACGTTGGAGGATCGTCGACAGCACCGTTGATGGAAGTCGAGACAATCGATCCTCGCCATGGAGCGTTAGGAGTGTCGGTAGCGGACATCGACGGAGATTCAAAGCAAGATTTCATTGTTGCCTATGGGCAAGAATTTGAAACCGTCGACGTATACTACAATCGAGGTGCTGGTTCATTTGATCGAACGACGATCGCACAGTTGATCGATCCTTCGTACAATTCGAGTTCGTTCCGTCTGGTTGATCTCGACAAGGATGGACGAATCGATGTTGTCCACACTTGTGGAGACGCGATGGACGCACTCATTGCGAAGCCGTACCATGGACTTCGTTGGATTCGAAACCTTGGTGAGCGCCGAT